>JAPPKP010000324.1:0-1323 GCA_028819955.1 Rhodospirillaceae bacterium
AACACCGGCGACCGCCCGGTGCAGATCGGCAGCCACTTCCACTTCTTCGAGGTCAACCGGGCGCTGGAGTTCGACCGGGCATCGACCTTCGGCATGCGCCTCGACATCCCGTCGGGCACGGCCGTCCGCTTCGAGCCGGGACAGGAGAAGGAGGTGGCGCTCGTGGCGTTCGGCGGCCGGGGCCGCATCAGCGGCTTCAGCAGCCTCACCGAGGGCATGATCGACTCGCCCGAGGTCAAGGAACAGGCGATCGCCCGCGCGAGGGCGGGCGGCTTCCGGGGAGCCTAGGCAGATGGTGAAGATCGCGCGCGAGACCTATGCCCGCTACTACGGGCCGACCAAGGGCGACAAGATCAGGCTCGGCGACACCTCGCTGATCGGCGAGATCGAGCACGACCACACCTCGTACGGCGACGAGTGCTGGACCGGGGCCGGCCGCGTGATGCGGGACGGCATGTCCTACGACGCCCACACCTCCGCAGCCGACGGCGCCATCGACATGCTGGTGGAGAACGCCACCGTCATAGACCCCGTGCTGGGCCTGGTGAAGGCCGACATCGGTATCAAGGACGGCAAGATCGCGGGCGTCGGCAAGGCCGGCAACCCCAACACCCAGGACGGTGTTGACACCAACTTGGTCTGCGGCCCCAACACCACTTACTACCCGGCCGGCGGCCTGATCGTGACGCCGGGCGGCATCGACGTGCACGTGCACTGGTTGTCGGCGGAGCAGTGCAACCATGCGCTGGCGAGCGGGCTCACCACCATGATCGGCGGCACCATGGGGCCGCTCTTCGCCATCGACTGCGGCGGCCCCTGGAACACCTACCGCATGCTGGAGGCATCGGAGGCGTGGCCGCTCAACTTCGGCTTCTTCGGCCGGGGCTCGTCTCACGATCCCGCAACCATCGCGGAGCACCTCGACGGCGCCATCATCGGCGTCAAGATCCACGAGGACTACGGTGCCATGCCGGCCACCATCGATGCCTGCCTCAGGGCGTCTGCCGAGCACGACTTCCCGGTCCAGATCCACACCGACACGCTGAACGAATCGGGCTTCTACGAGGACACGATGGCGGCGATCGCGGGCCGCACCATCCACATGTATCACACGGAAGGCTCCGGCGGCGGCCATGCGCCGGACATCATCCGCTGCAACGGCGAGCCCCACTGCCTGCCGTCCTCGACCAACCCGACCAATCCGTACACGGTCAACGTGTTCGACGAGCAGCTCGACATGACCATGGCCTGCCACTTGTTGCGCTACGACCTGCCGGAGGACGTGGCCTTCGCCGAGAGCCGGGTGCGCCACGGCACCATCGC
>JAPPKP010000324.1:1423-11703 GCA_028819955.1 Rhodospirillaceae bacterium
GCTCACCAAGAAGGACATGCTGCACAACGACGCCTGCCCCGACATCCGCGTCGATTCACAGACCTTCGAGGTCTTCGTCGACGGGACGCTTGCGGCCTGCGAGCCGATCGACAAGATCACCCTCGGCCAGAACTACCTGCTGCGCTGAACCTGGACATGGCCACCGCCGCCATGCCGGCCGCCCGGCCCAACGAAGGGCCGCAAGCCGCGCTCCGCTTCGCTCGCGCGCCCGACGGGCAGAGCTACATCGCGCGCCAGCGCGTGGGCTATCCCTTCCACATTACCCGGCCGTTCTATCTCGACGAGGTGCCGGCAGGGGCGCTCACTCTCTATCTCCAGTCGGTCTCCGGCGGCATCTATCAGGGCGAGGACCTTGTGATGACCTGCGCCGCAGGAGCCGGCAGCGCCGCCCACGTGACCACCCAGGCGGCGACCATCGTGCACCGCATGCCCCAGGCGCCGGCGCGGCAGACGGTCTTGCTGGAGGCCGCGGACGGCGCGTTGCTCGAGTACCTGCCGGACCCGCTGATCATGTTTCCGGGTGCGCGGCTGACCTCGGTGCTGGAGATCGAGGCCTCCAACGATGCGACCGCCATCGCATCCGAGAGCTTCGCGCACCACGACCCCGGCGGCGAGGACCGCCGTTTCGAGAGCTTCGCGGCGGAGATGCGAATTCGCGACGAGAGCGGCCGACTGCTCGCGCTGGAGCGCTATGAGGTCGCGGGCGGGCGGCTGGCCGCAGGCCGGGGGCAACTTGCGCGCTGGCCTGCGCAGGGCAGCTTCGTGGTCGCCCACCGCGGCCCTGGGCGCGAGGCCATCCTGGCGGCTCTGCGCACAGCCCTCGCGCCGACGGATGCTTTCTACGGCGGCGCCTCGGCACTTCCCAACCAGGCCGGCGCGGGCGTGCGCCTGCTCGCGCGAGACGGCGCCGCGCTGCGCCGCGGGCTGGAGGCCGCGTGGCGTGCGGTACGCCTTGCCCTCTACGGCGCCCCACCGGCCCCCCGGCGCAAGTAAGCCGCTATGGCGGGTAGCGATTGACGGGCAACTAGCGAGTACTTAGCCTGCTTCTATAGAAGACTTGGAGACACTTTATGACGCAGCCGCCGCGACCGCCGCTACCCGATCCGCAAGAGCCGCTTCCTGATCCACCCCCCCCAGACGTTCCGACCCCGCCCGCTTCGAAACGCCGCAAATGACGGACCAAGGCAGGGAAATACAAGACATCATTCACCACTGCGACCGAAACGCCCGTTACCACGCGGCCCGACGGGCGTTCTTGGACAAGTGGCACCGTACGCTAATGGTCGTGGTTCTTCTGAGCGGCAGTGCTGCCGTCGCGTTGTTGAACGAGGCACTCGGGGTCAATGACACTGTAGTGCTGACCGTAACTATGCTCATACCGACCCTGATCGGGGCATTCAGCGCCGTGTGGAATCTCACTTCCAGAGCTCGGGACCACGAGATTCTAGCTCGCCGATTCTACCAAGTATATCGGTCTGTTGAGACGGAACAGGCGAGTCCGAAACGAATCAGGTCATGGAAATCTGAAATACTCGGCATCTACGAGGACGAGCCGGCCGTCTACCATGCGCTCAATGCCGAGTGCTACAATGCAGTCACAAGAGCACGATACAGTAAACCGAGCCAACTTCAACGAGTTAAGTGGTATCACCACGTGCTTCGTAACTGGCTTCACTTCTCCGCGAAAGAATTTCCCGTCGAAGAGGTCGACGAACCGTCCTGACCCAGAAAGTTGGTGTTCAGAGCAGATTGCTATAGTCAAGCAGGCTTTCTGTCGTGGAATGATCAGGAGCCCTTGATCGCTGCGCACGGCCTGCCAAGGTTGCAGCCATGCACGTGCTGGTCGTCGAAGACGATATCGAGACCGCCCGCTATCTGCAGAAGGGCCTGACCGAGAGCGGCCACGTGGTCGAGCTGGTCCATGACGGAGCGGACGGACTCGCGCTTGCGCTCGACCATCGCTTCGACGCGCTCGTGATCGACCGCATGCTGCCGGGACTCGACGGGCTTTCGCTGATCGAGGCTCTGCGCCGCAAGGGCCGGCGCACGCCGGTGCTTGTGCTGAGCGCGTTAGCCCAGGTGGACGACCGGGTGGAAGGCCTCCGGGCGGGCGGCGACGACTACCTGACCAAGCCCTTCGCCTTCTCCGAGCTCCTGGCGCGGCTGGAAGCGCTGCTCCGGCGCGCGGGAAACGCGGCGAGCGAAACGCGGCTCAGCCTTGCAGACCTGGAGCTTGATCTGCTTGCACGCACGGTGCGGCGGGCAGGCCGCGAGATCGCCCTGCAGCCGCGAGAGTTCAACTTGCTGGCCTACTTCATGCGCCACACGGGCCAGGTGGTGACGCGCACAATGCTGCTGGAGCATGTCTGGGGATACCAATTCGACCCCCAGACCAACGTGATCGACGTCCACGTCAGCCGGCTGCGCGGCAAGATCGACAAGGGATTCGACCCCCCGCTGATCCACACCGTGCGCGGAGTCGGGTATTGCCTTCGTGCGCCCGCGTGAGGACGCGCGACGTGCGCCCGCGCGCGAGGACGCGAGACGTGCCGACCGTTAGACTGCTCCGGACGTCCACGTTCCGGCTCTCGCTGCTCTATGTCGTCCTGTTCGGCGCCTCCGTCCTGGTGCTGCTCGCCTTCATCTACTGGACCACGGTTCGCGTCATCGACAGCCAGACCAGCGACACCATCGAGGCGGAGGTGCGCGGCCTTGCCGAGCAGTACCGGGCGCGGGGCATTCGCCAGCTGGTCGCCGTGATCGAGGAGCGCAGCGGCCCCTATGGCGATCCGGACAGCGTCTACCTGCTCGCCGATCCCGGCTTCCGGCGGCTCGCCGGCAACCTCAGCGCCTGGCCGCGCGAGGCGGCCGGCGCCGAAGGCGGCTGGGTAGAGGTTTCGGCGACGCGCGCGAGCGGCGAAGAGCCGCACGGCACCATCCGCGCACGCACCTTCGTCCTGCCGGGCGGCTTTCGGCTGCTGGTCGGCCGCGACCCGCGCGGGCGGGCTGACTTCGAGGACCTGATCCTTGAATCCCTCGGCGGCGCGCTCGGGATCACGCTGGTCCTGGGGCTCCTCGGCGGCCTCGTCATGAGCCGGAGAATGCTGCGCCGGGTCGATGCCGTGCGCGAGACGGGCCAGCGCATCGTGCGCGGCGATCTCTCGCGGCGCATGCCGGTCACGGGCGTGGGCGACGAGTTCGACCGCCTCTCGGTCACGGTCAACGAGATGCTGGACGAGATCGAGACGCTGATGACCGGCTTGCGCACTGTGACCGACAGCGTTGCGCACGACCTGCGCAGCCCGCTCACCCGGCTCAAGTCCAGGCTGGAGCTCGCGCTACGAGAGGGGCCGGCGGACGAGCAGGGCCACCGCGCTGCGCTGGAACGCGCGATCGCCGAGACCGACGGCATCCTAAGGACCTTTGCCACGTTGATGGAGATCGCCCGCGCCGAATCGGGCAAGGCCGGGATCGCGCTCTCGCCGGTGGGCCTCCGCGCCGTCGTTTCCGACATGGTCGAGCTCTACACCCCGCTCGCCGAGAAGAAGGGGTTATCCATCGAGGCCGAGTTGGAGGAGGTGGGCAGCGTGGCTGGCCACGGCCAGTTCCTCTCCCAACTCGTCGCCAATCTGCTCGACAACGCGCTGGCGTATACGCCCGAGGGGCGCATCAGGGTGAGCCTCAGGCGTGGAGATTCGGGCACGGTCCAGCTCCTGATTGAGGATTCGGGGCCGGGCATCCCGCCCGAGGAGCGGGAGCGCGTGCTGCAGCGCTTCGTCCGCCTGGATGCGAGCCGCACCGGCGGCGGCAGCGGCTTGGGGCTCAGCCTCGTCGCAGGTGTCGCGACGCTGCACCGGGCGGAGTTGGTGCTGGACGAAAGCCCGTTGGGGGGCCTCTGCGTGACCGTGACCTTTCC
Source organism: Rhodospirillaceae bacterium (assembly GCA_028819955.1). The sequence goes on from JAPPKP010000324.1 coordinate 5,361, forward strand.
GCCGCCGGACGCATGAGCCGGCCGCCCGTACCGCCGCTCCGTTACGCGCTCTGAAACCGCCGGCGCAGCGCCTCGACGCGCCGCCTGTTCACGCCCGAGTCGATGAAAGCATAGAAGGCGTGCGAGGCGGAACGGACATGGATCACCCCTTCCGCTGGAGCGAGCTGGCACTCGAGATCGTCGACGAATCCGAGCCGCGTGCGGCAGACCGCATGAAGATAATCGTCCGTCGCGGCGACGATTTCGGTCCTCGGCGTCTCTTCAAGCAGGGTCTTCAGCCGGGCGAAGGCCGTCGCCAGATCGCCCGAGATGGCGAACGGCTCGATCCGATGAATCCGCCAGGCATCCGCGCGGCTGCTGACGCAGTTGGGCCAGAACGGGCAAGGTTTGAGACGCTCGACCATGCCGTTGGCCGTGTCCCCTCACGAGAGCGTTACCCCAACATGACGAAGAGTTAATCCGGCGTCCATCGTGGCGACAGCTTGCCCTGCCATAGATGACGGGCGGCCTGCCACCGGCCGCTGCGAATCAACGGCAACGGCAAGTGAGGAAACGATGAGCACGCTTTCACCGCAACGCAAACGGACCGTCATCGTCGCGGCCCTGGCGGGCCTCGGCATGATCGCGCTGGCCGGCGGCGGCCTGGCCGGTTCGCTCAAGACGGCCACGGCGGTCACGCCGCCGACGTCGGTGGACCAGATCCTGGCGATGCCCAGCCTCGCAGGCGTGGTGGAGGCGGTAAGCCCGGCTGTGGTCTCGATCGAGGTCATGCACAAGGCCCGGCCCGCGTTCACCTCCCAGCAGTGGCGCGGCCCCGACCTGCCTGAACACTTCAAGCGCTTCTTCGGCGAGGACTTCGCCGAGCGCTTCGGCTTCACGCCGGACTTCGGCCCCCGCCGCGACGTGCCGCGCCGCGGCATCGGCTCGGGCTTCGTCGTGGACGCCGACGGCTACATCGTGACCAGCAATCACGTGATCGCCGGCGCCGAGACCGTGACCGTGATCCTCGATGACGGCACTCGGCTCGACGCCGAGATCGTCGGCGGCGACAGGCGGACCGATATCGCCCTGCTCAAGGTCGAGAGCGACGAGCCGCTGCCGACTGTGAGTTTCGCAGCGGACGACGGAACCCGCGTAGGCGACTGGGTCGTCGCCATCGGCAATCCCTTCGGCGTGGGCAAGACCGCAACCTTCGGTATCGTATCCGCACGCGGGCGCGGCACCGGCCCGAACCCTTACCAAGACCATCTGCAGATCGATGCACCGATCAACAGCGGCAACTCGGGCGGCCCGACGGTCAATCTGCACGGCGAGGTCATCGGCGTGAACACCTCCATCGTCTCGCCCTCGGGCGGCAACGTGGGGATCGGCTACGCAGTCCCCGCTGTCACGGCCACGGCAGTCATCGACGACCTCAAGGCCCATGGTCGGGTGATGCGCGGCTGGCTCGGCGTGCACATCCAGCCCGTGACCAAGGACATCGCAGCGAGTCTCGGGCTCGAGGGCACGGAGGGCGCCATCGTCGCCCGCGTGCAGCCGGAGAGCCCGGCCGCAGAGGCAGGGCTCGAGCAGGGCGATGTCATCACCGCCGTGAACCAGGCGCCGATCGAAGACACGCGGTCGCTCTCGCAGACGATCGCCGCCATCGATGCCGGAACCTCCGCCGCGCTCACGGTCTGGCGGGATGGCGAGGTCATCGAGCTCACGGCGGCGATCGCGAACGCGGCACCGGCGATCGAAGCCAGCGCGGAGATGTCCGACGCAGACGAGGCCGGCCGGCTCGACACCTTCGGCCTTCGCCTCGAGAACGTGGATTCCGAGGCGGGCGAAGGTGCCGACATGGATGGCGGAGGCGGTGCCGTGGTCGTCGCCGACGTGGCGCCGGGCAGCGCCGCTCACCGCAAGGGCATTCGCCCGGGCGACATGGTCGTCACCGTCGGCAACGAGCCGGTGGGCTCGATCGCGGAGGTGAACGAGCGCATCGAGGCCGCCCAGAGCGAAGGGCGCAAGGCCGTCCTCATGCTGATGAGCCGGGACGGAAGCGAGCGCTTCGTCGCTCTTCCCTTTGTCACCGCTTGAGGTTCGCTTCGTCACCTCTTGAGGTGGGGCGGGGAGGGCCGGCGTTCCCTGACCGGGGCGCCGGCCCTTGCTGCGCCACAGTCAGTTGCGAGTGAGCGAATTATTCGTCGAGCGTCTTCAACAGATCGTCGACAAAGTTTTGGAGGTTTTCCTCTCCTTCCTTCTCCTCATCCTCTCGCTCGGGCTCCTCCAATAATTCGTCGGCGAAGTCCTGCTGATTCTCCTCTTCCTCCGCCGCCCCCACCGCTTCTTCTGGCTCAGGCTCCCCCAACAGATCGTCCACGAAGTCTTGCAGGGTCTCGCCCCGGTAGCGCTCGGGCGCTGACGGGGGTTCGGGCACCGTCCCGTCGGACAAAGACTTAGGCGCCGGCTCCTTGGGCGCAGACGCCGCCGCGGGCTGCTCGTCCTCTTCAATCTCCACCGGCTCTTCTGGTTGTTCCGTCGGATCTGGGTCCGCCGGTTCTTCTAAGTGGTCGGCGTCAAGCGGCTCTTCCACCACTGCGGGATTGGCCGGCACGTCGTCCAGCGACAGTAGAGCGCTCCCCGGATCATCCTTGTCCCGAATTTCTGCCGCCTTGCCGGTCTCGCCAGCACCCTCGCGCGCTTCCGCCGGCTCCTCGGCTGGTCCGGCGTCCTCCGCCTCGTCCGGATCGCCCAGCACGTTTCGGAGCAGCGTATCGATTTCGGTTCCCGGCTCCCCCTTTGCGCCCTTGCGCAGCGTGATCTTGGGCACCTCGTCCGAGCCGGCGAGCGAGAGCAGGCCGAGCTTGACCAGGTGCGCCTGCATGTCCTCGATCAGATAGCGCCGTTCAGGCCAGTCGATCGGTCCTTCGAGACGCACGCCCACTGGCGGGGCATCCGCATGCTCGGCCAGGCGGAACAGCGCCGTGAGGTCGAGCTGCCACGCGGGCAGGTCAGCAGTGCCACTGACATCGCCGTGGGCTCCGTCGGCGACGATCTTTAAGCCGTCGATACGCGCCTGGCCGTTCTGAACCCACACGGTGCCGTCGAGGGAGCGGATCGCGGTCTGCCCGCTCGAGAGGCTCTGCTCCGCTTGCTCCACGAAGCTCAGGACGTCGTCCAACGCATCGACCGTGGAGAGCGCGGCGATCTGGCCGCTGATCGCCGGCACGTCCACGCCTTCGACCACGCCCTCGCCGCCGCTGATCGCCACCCGGCCGGTGAGACTCTCCACCATTTCGCGCTCGGTCTGGCCGCTCAGGGTGAAATATCCATCGATTGTGGCGTGGCCGGAGAACGCGCGACCGCCCGCGGTCTCGCGCAGAATGGCGCCGATATCCGCATCGACGAGCCGAACCGCCCCTTGCCCCGACGGTACCGCCCCGCCGGCCAGGCTACCGTCGGCCTTCAACGCTCCTCCGAAGAGCCGCCCTTCGAGCGAGCGCAGCGTCAGCGTGCCCTCGGACGCGGAAAGGTCCACATCGGCTTGCTCGATGCGGTAGGGGCCGAGAACCAGCGCGCCGGCGTCGAGCGCGAGCGTGCCGGAGAGCCGGTCGAGGAGCGCGAGGTCGATGGGCTCTTCGGACCACCGCTCCGACTCCAGCTCGGCGACCTCGATGCCGGCACCCAGGTCGCCGTCCGTTGCCGCGAGGCCGCCGCCGACCCATGCCAGATCGAACGTGCCCGCCTGAAGATTGGCGTGAAACTCCGGCGGCTCCTGGTCCAGGCGGAGAAAGATGTCACCGGTCAATGTGCTCTCACCGATGGCCGCATCGATGCCGGCGAGGTTGGCCACCGTCAGATCTCCCGAAACCTTGCCGGCAAGGCGCACGGCGCCAAGGTTGGCGCCCGCTGCCTCGCCGATCACGGCCTCGACCAGGGTCTCTCCGCTCGGGTGAGCAAGATCGACATCGACGTCGTAGCCGGGTGATTCGAGCAAGTCGGTGACGGTGCCGGAGACCGTCACCGTGGCGCCGGCGGTTTCGGCGTTCAGATTGATCGCTATGGACCCGAGATCGCCGCCGATCCCGCCGTCCACCGCCAACGCGCCGATCCGGCCGACGGCAGCGGGCGGCGTGAGTCCGACGGTGCGGGCGAGCGCTGCGGCATCCGGTGCACGGAGACTGAGCGCGAGGGCGCCGGAGGGCGTGCCCAACGGCTCGTCGACGGTGCCTTGCAGTCTTGCCACCGCGGTGCCGGCCGCCAGGTCGAGGTCGAGCGTCAAGGCATCCTCGCCGCCGGCAACGGACCCTTTGAGCGCGACCTTGCCGAACGCCTCGGTGCGGATGTCGGGATCGATATCGAGGAGCGCGGCGACGCCCTCAAGGGAGTCGGCCGCGCCTTCGACCGTGAGATCGAAGTGAGGTGCTGTCCGGAGCGCGCGCCCGGTGCCAGCGACGGAGACGCTCGCGCCTACTGCGTTTTCCACCGATGCTCGACGGAGGGTCAGGTCGCCACCGTCGAGAGCGGCGCTAAGCTCCAATCCGGCCAGGCGCACGCCGTCGTAGATCAGCGCATCCATCTGGAGCAAGACATTCGCGTCGACGTCGGCGAGTCCCGCCCATGCGCCATTGCCGGCGGTCTCGGGCACTGGCACTGCTGGCGATCCGCCGGCCGCGTTATCGGCTGCGGGCAAATAAGCGTCGAGGTTGACCGTATCGGCTGCGAGGGCGGCGGTGACGCGCAGCCTCCCGCCCGCAGCAATGGCCGCGTTACCGGCGATTCGGGTGGTATCCACCCTGACGTCAAGGTTGGATGCAGAGAGCCGGTTGCCTTGGGCGGAGAGGTCGGCGCTCGCGCTGAGGATACGCAGCCGATCCGCCGGAACGTCGCCCACGTCCGCGCCAAGCCAGGTAAGGACCGCGCGCAGGTCGTCCGCTGCGATCTCGGCGGACCCGTCGAGCCACGGGCCGTCCCCTTCCCGCATCATGCTGCCGGCAAACTGAGCCTGGGTGCCGCCGGGCAGGAGCGCCGAAGCCTGCTGGATCGCGACCGTGCCGTCGGCCAGCGCAAGTTGCGTCCGCGCCTGACGAATCACGCCCTTGCGCCAGGTGAGGGTGCCGATCTTGAGATCGACAGCCGCCGCAATGTCGCCGGGAATCGCCTCCCGGATGTCGTCGGAGACGGTTTGCAGCGCGGCCAGCGGCGGCGCTTCGACAGACTGCCCCGTGCCATTAGCGACCGGCGCCCCCTCAACCGGCAGGAACTGATCCAGGTCGAACCGGTTAAGGTCGATCTCGGCGATGAGACGAGGCACGTCACCGTCCTGCCAGGAGAGCGCGCCGCTCGCCTGACTCTCGCCCAGCCTCAGCTGAATCTCTCGCGTGCCGATGGCCTCGGCGTTGAGGCTAAGAACCGCCTTCGCATCGAACTCGGTGGCCAGCGGCGCCGTCGGCAGCGCGCCGAGATCCACGTCAAGCTCGCTCAGCAACGCTCCGAAGTCGGCCGCTTCGAGGCGCACATTGCCGTCGAACGCGGGCGCATCGCCATTACCGCGCACGGTGCCTTCGAACAGCGCACGACCCCGTTCTCCGCCGAAGACGGCTTCCACCGAGATCGGCATGGTGCCGTCGTTATCCAGCGTGCTCGTCGCAAGCTGGAATGCAACCGGCCGGCCGCGCACGGTGAACGTGCCCTCTCCCCGGAAGGGTCCATCGAGCGTGCGGGCGGAGAGGGTTGCGTCGATCCCCTCGATTCGCTCCGGCGGCCGGCCGTCGACGTGGCGATAGACGATCGCGCCGTTCGTGATCGTCGTGGAGTCGAGTCTGGTCAACTCAAGGCCGGAGTCTGCTCTCTCTGCGTCGTCCCCGTCCGTCGCCGGCCCCGGTGCACCCTCGAAGAGCCAATTCGGACCGCCATCGGCAAGACGCTGAAGCTCGATCACGGGCTCGTCGATGGCAAGACCGGTGACGGCGATTTCCCCGCTGAGGAGGGGCCCGAGCGCGAGCCTGAGATCGAGGGACTTGATCCGCGCCATGTCCGGGCTGGCCGCACCGGGCACGTTGGCAAGGCGCAGGTCGGTTGCCTCGATCTTGGGCGTGGGCAGTATCGAGACCTTGAGCGGGCCGTCGATTGCAAGCGTGCGCCCCGTGATGGCCTCGAGGCGCTCTGTGATCTCGGGCTTGAACCCCTCCCAATTCAGGAATGACGGCACGAGAAAAAGAGCGGCGACGGCGAGGGCCAGAAAGACGAGAATGCCGTAAACGAATTTCACCGTTGGCCATGCCTCGGGGCGGAAGGAACGGACGCATGAAAGCGTTCGGTCACGCAGTGATGAGAGTGGTGGATTCAACGATTGAGGGTT
>JAPPKP010000294.1 GCA_028819955.1 Rhodospirillaceae bacterium
AACATCAGACGCGGCGCACCTGGCGGCGCCCGAACACGCCGTAGGGGCGCCAGATCAGCGCGATAATGACCAGCAGCAGCAGTGCCGGGAAGCCGAAGCGAACGCCGACGGCGAACTGCACCACGGACTCGAATAGGCCGAGGACGAAGGCGGCGATGAGCGCGCCCGGCACGTTGCCGAGCCCAGCGATGACGCAGATGATGAAGGCCTTCAGCATGGGGTCGTAGCCCATCGTCGGCGCAAGCGTCGTGATCGAGCTCAGCATGACGCCCGAGATCGCCGCCACGACGCCGGCGATCCCCATCACCTGGGCGAAGACCCGCCCGACGTTGACTCCCATGAGCTGGGCCGCCTCGCGATTCAGCGCCGTCGCGCGGATGGCGCGGCCCATGCGGGTGCGCGAGAGCAACGCCGCGACCAGCAGCATGGTGACGACCGCGAGGACCAGGATCACCACGTTCTGGAAACGGATGAAGACGCCGGAGACGAAGAAGCCTTCCTCGATGGAGAAGGGTTGGAGGAAGGGATAGGCGCCGTAGATCAGCAGCGTCACCTGCTCGAGGAAGATGGCGAGGCCGACGGTCGCGATGATGACGTTGGTCTCGAAGGCCGGGTGCCGGTACATGAAGCGGAAGATGATGTGGTAGATGGCGAGCCCCACCACGAAGCTCACGATCATCGCCGCCGGCAGGCCGAGGTACCAGGGCAGGCCCAGTTGAATGACCGCCGAATAGGAGGCGTAGCCGCCGATGGTGAGCAGCGCGCCATGCGCCATGTTGAGCACGCCCATCGCGCCCCACACCAGCGAGAGCCCGATGGAGCTCGCGGCGTACATGGCGCCGAGGGTGAGCCCGCTGACGAGGATCTGAACGAAGGTTTCCACCGCGCCGCCTCAGGCCCCGAGATAGGTCTCGAGGATCTCCTCGTGCAGGTCCAGCTCGCTGGCGGTGCCCTGCCAGACGAATTGACCGTGGTCGAGCAGATAGATGCGATCCGCGAGATCGGCGACGCGGCTCGCGTTCTCCTCCACCAGCAGGATTGTCCGTCCCGCTTCTTTCAGCGCTCGGATCAGGCCGTAGATGGTGTCGATCGCGATGGGGGCGAGGCCCAGGGATGGCTCGTCGATCAGCAGGATGCGCCCGCCCGTCATCATCCCGCGCCCGACCGCCAGCATCCGCCGCTCGCCGCCGGAGAGCGTTGACGCAGTCTGGCTCTCCCGCTCCTCCAGCCTGGGCAGCAGCGCATAGACCTCCTTGAGGCTTGCGTCGGCCTGGCTGTAGGGCACGGGCAGGTAGGCGCCCATCAGGAGATTGTCGCGCACCGTCATCTCCGAGAAGATCATGTCGCCCTGCGGGATGTGCACGATGCCGCGCGCCACGATCTGGTCCACCCGCGCCCAGCCGAGCGCCTTACCGTCGAAGCGAATCTCTCCCGCCATCGGGTGAATCAGGCCGGAGACGGCGCGAAGCAGCGTCGTCTTGCCGTGGCCGTTGGGCCCGATGATGGTGATGAGGCCGCCCTCCGGCACCCCGAACGAGATGTCGCGCAGCACGCGCTGGCCGTGGTAGCCGGCGTCGAGCGAGTCGACTTCCAGGAGCGGCGTGCTCATGCTCCGCTCACGGGCCGCTCATGGCGCACTTGGAGCACCCTCGTCGGGCGACGGATCGTCTTCGAGCAGGTGCCTGAGCCGCCGCGACGAGCCCTCCCCCAGATAAACGTCGACCACGGTCTTGTCGTAGACGAGGCCGGAGGCAGAGCCTTCGAAGATCTTCTCGCCGTGGTGCATGATCAGCACCCGGTCCGAGAGCCGCACCAGGAATCGCATCACGTGCTCGATGAGCATGATGGTGAGGCCGCGTTCCTTCAGTCGCCGGACGAGCGCCATCACGTCGTCGATTTCCTGAGGGTTGAGGCCGCCGACCGGCTCGTCCATCAGCAGCAGCTTCGGCTGGGTCGCTAGCGCGCCCGCCACCATCAGGAGCTTGCGGTGATAGACGGGAAGCGTTTGTGTTGCTTCGTGGGCGACCTCGTGGAGGCCGACGAACTCCATCGCTTCGTCGGCGAGCCGCTGGGATTCCCGGTCGAAGCGCATGCCGGGGACAAACCGGTTATGGCGGCCGAAGTAGGCCGCGATCAGCGTGTTCTCACGCGCAGACAGCGTGTCGAAGCCGGCGTTGAGTTGAAAGGTGCGCGCCATGCCGAGCTGGCAGGTGCGGTCCGGCGTGGTCCGCGTGACGATCTTGCCGTCGAAGGTAATGCTGCCGGCGGTCGCCGGGTTGAGACCGGAGATGACGTCGAACAGTGTCGTCTTGCCGGCGCCGTTGGGGCCGCCGATCCCGAGCGCCTCGCCCGGGAAGACGTCGAACGTCATATCGCGAACGGCGGCCAGGGCGCCGAAATACTTGTCGACGCCCTGGCAGGAGAGCAGCGGCTCGGACGCCGTCCGCTCCATGGCAGGTCTTAGCCGCTAATCCACGGCGGGATCTGGAACGCCGCCGTCTCGTACGGCTCCGGCGCGATCAGCTTGCCCTGCTCCAGGTGGTTCTGAACCTGGAGGAACTGATGGGGCATGCCGAGCGAGGCATCGCGGGTCTCCGTGGGATAGGTCCGGGCCGCCTGGTAGGGCAGCACGAACGCCGTGGCACCCTGCACGCCGCGATAAATGTTGCGGCGAATGCGATCGCACACCTTCTCGTTCTGCTCGAACTCGCCGGGCGCCCCGGTGCCGCCGGCCATGGCCGACGCGATCGCCCAGTAGTGGCACGAATCGTAGGGCTGAGAGCCGGTGAGCGGGCTCGCGCTCTCTCCGAACTTCGCGTTGAAGCGCGCGGAGTAATCTTGGCCGATCTCGTCCTGCAGCGCGCCGACCACGGTGGCGAAAAGCACGCCGTTGGTGGCCTCCTTGCCGATCTCGCGGAAGGCCGCGAGCAGCGGGCCGTACTGCATGTAGACCAGGCTCGGCGTCGGGTTGGGCACGAACTGCATCATGAACTGCGCGAGATCCTGCGGCACCCAGTGGGTGATAGCGATGGCTGCCGGCGGGTCGTTGCGGATCTTCTGCAGCGTCGGCCCCCATTCGGAGATCGGCACCACCACGGTCTCGTAGAGGCTGATCTCCCAGCCGTACTTCTCCGCCGAATCGCGCATCGCGTTGGCGATGACCACGCTGTAGTTCTGCGAGCCGGTGACAATGGCGACCTTCCGGTTGGGCGCCTCCCACTTGCCGGTGTCGTTGAGGTCGCTGATGAACTTCATGAAGCCCTCGCCGTACCAGTACTCGGCGGGGTCGGCCATGAAGTTGCTGAAATAGAGCTCCGGATCGCTGCCCACCGTCTCGTGATGCACGATGTCGGTGTTGTGGTGAATGTAGGGCACCCCGGCATCGGCGATGGTGTCGTACTCCGCCGTGACGGCGCCGGTGTTGTAGCCGTTGATGATGGCGTGCACCTCGTGGCGGTCGATCAGGCGCTGCATCGCCGGGATGATGTTGTCGGCGCCCTGCTCCTTGCTGTCCTCGAAGACCGGCGCGAGCGGCCTGCCGAGAATGCCGCCCATCATGTTGATCTCCTCGCACGCGAGCTCGAGTCCGCTCTTGAACGAGAGACCGTCGGCAGCGGCCCAGCCAGTGAGCGGCACACAGCCGCCGACCGGGATGGGCTCGCCCTCCGCACGGGCGCCGTCGTTGATGTCGGCCAGCAGTCCGCTCGTCATGGCGGCGGCGCCGAAGCCGGCAAGCCCCGCGCCCTTCATGAAGTTGCGCCGGCTTTCGAGGAAACGCTTGCGCGCTCCTTCCTCTCTGCGTGTTCCGCGGCGTCTGATGATCATGGTCGAATTCCTCCCTCTATGCGCTTGACACTTCCCTTTGCGAGCAGCGGCCCTCTCGACAAGCGAGAGCCTTTTGCCGCCGCGCGCTGTCGGCGGGAGTCTGCCCGGCTATGCAGCAGTTCGCAATTGGGGAACGCCAATTGTCATAGCGGTTGGCGCGCCGGTTGTAACCGCCTGGGGCGACGCCTACGTCAAGAGCCAAGGGGAGGCGCGGAGGAACTCACTCCCCCGCGCGGCATGAAACAGGCGGAGTAGCGCGTCGCGTCCTCCCGCCTCTGAAGGAGAATCGGCACATGAAGTATCTCTTTGGGTTGACGGCAATGGCTGCCGTCGTTGGCCTGACGACCGGCGTGAGCCTGGCGTCTTCGCATATGTCCTACGAGGTCACGGTCACGAACAACATGGACGATGAGCTGCTCGCGCCGGTGCTGGTTGCGCCGGTCTCCGAAGACGGCAAGATCTTCGTCGAGCGCTACGTTTCGCCGGAAGCGGAGCACCAGATCCTGACCGGAGACCCCGGAATGCTCGCGGCGGCCATCGGCGACGAGGCCGCAGTGGCCCACGGCATGGACGGCCCTCCCGGCGTTCTGCTCGCGCCCGGCAAGTCCATCACCTTCGAGGTGGCGAGCCACGCGGAGGAAGTCCGTGTCCTGGCGATGGTCGCACCCACCATGTACGAGGATCACTACGTGACGGCGGTCGTACAGTTGAACGGCGAGCCCATGTCCGTCGGCCTCGACCGCTTCGACATCGGCTACGATGAGGGCCGCAAGACGATCGAGCCGGTCGCCGACGCGGTCGCGACCGTGCAGGTCGCCGTAAAGCAGGACTTCAGCGCGAAGCAGGATTACTGAACGCTCGTTGCGCACCGGCCGGTCGGGCAACCGATCGGCCGGCGTCGCATGTTCGGGTCAACGTCGCTAACGTCGGGGCGCACGGGCGGAACGGCGGGAGCGAGACATGGCGCGGGAACACAGCTACGGCGCAACGGTGACCTGGACAGGAAACAGCGGCCAGGGCACGGCCGGCTACAAGGCCTACGTGCGCGACTACGACATCGCATGCCCCGGCAAGCCGACGATCCGGGGCTCGGCCGACCCCGCCTATCGGGGCGATGCCAACCGGCACAACCCGGAGGACATGTTGGTGGCCGCGCTCTCCGCCTGTCACATGCTTTGGTATCTGCACCTTTGCTCCGCCGCGGGCGTCGTCGTCACTGCCTACGAGGACTCGGCCGATGGCGTGATGCAGACCCATCCCCCCGGCGGCGAAGGCGAGTTCACACGGGTCACGCTCAGGCCACGCGTGACGATCACGCCCGAGAGCGATGCCGAAGCCGCGGCACGCCTGCACGCAGAGGCCAGCGCCAACTGCTTTGTCGCCCGCTCTGTCAACTTCCCGGTGCATCACGAGCCCGAGATTATCCGCGCTTGAGCCACGCGGCGCGCTATGGTGCGTCATCGAGTCGACGGGAGCAGCGGGGGACGAACGATGGGCGGGTTCGCGGAGTACGAGTCATACGACGCGCTCGGTCTCGCGGCGCTGGTGAAGGCCGGCGAGGTCAGCGCGGCCGAGGTGCTGGAGGCGGCGATCGCGCGCGTGGAGGCGCGCAATGCCTCCATCAACGCGGTCGTGATGGAGCTGTACGACCACGCCGAGCAAGCCATCGCCGCAGGCCTGCCGGACGGACCGCTCAAGGGTGTGCCCTTCCTGCTCAAGGATCTCGGCTCCTCGCTCGCCGGCGCGAGGACCGCGCGCGGCAGCCGCTTCTTCGCCGACCTGCCGCCCGCGACCGAGGACAGCGTCCACGTCACCCGGCTCAAGCAGGCCGGCATAGTGATCTACGGCAAGACCAGCACCTGCGAGCTCGGCCTCAGCCTCACCTGCGAGCCGCAGCTCTACGGCCCCGCGCGCAACCCCTGGGACCTGGATAGGACCCCGGCGGGCTCCAGCGGCGGCGCCTCGGCAGCGGTCTCCGCCCGACTGCTGCCCATCGCTCATGCCTCCGACGGCTTCGGCTCGATCCGCGCGCCGGCGGCCTCCTGCGGCCTGGTGGGGCTGCGCCCGACGCGGGCGCGCAACACCATGGCGCCCTACTTCGGCGAATCGCTCGGCGGGCTCGCCATCGAGCACGCGGTGTCGCTCACGGTGCGTGACAGCGCGGCGCTGCTCGACGCCACGTCAGGCCCCGCGCCCGGCGACCCCTACATCGCGCCGCCGCCGGCCCGCCGCTTCCTCGAAGAGATCGGCGCCGATCCCGGCAGGCTGCGCATCGCCTTCACCAGCAAGGCGCCCAACGGCGCGCCGGTGGCGGCGGATTCGCTCCGCGTCCTGCAGGAGACAGCGTCGCTCTGCGAAGACCTCGGCCACCAAGTCGCGGAAGCCGATCCCGCAATCGACCGGGCCGACGTGATACCGACCTTCCGCACCATCAGCGCGATTCAGATCCTGTACCTGCTGCGCGGGCATCCCTCGGGCCGCACGCCCGCGCCCGGCGAGCTGGAGACCGTGGTCGCGGACACAGCCAGGCTCGCCGAGACCATCGACGGCGCAACTTACATGGCTGCGGTTCACACCGCGCACCGCATCGGCCGCCAGATGGCGGCGTTCCACGCGGATTGGGACGTGCTGCTTACTCCGGGCCTCGGCACGCTGCCGCCCAAGCTCGGCTGGCTCGACATGATGATGGAGGACCTGGAGGAATACTGGCGCCGGGTGTTCGAGTTCAGCCCGTTCACGGTGTGGTTCAACCTCACCGGCCAGCCGGCCATGATGGTTCCGCTGGGCACGACCGAGAGCGGCTTCCCGGTCGCGGTGCAGGCAGGCGCCCGCCACGGCTAGTTAGCGTCCCTCTTCGGTCTCGCCTCCCAGCTTTAAGAGGCGGGCCCCTGGGCCGTCCGCCGGCCGGCGTGGACTACATCCTGACCCGCGACTTTTCGGGATCGTAGAAGGGGAACGGGACGACCGACGCCTCTAGGCGCTTCTGCACGCCGTCGAGCTGGCCGACCTCGACGGCGGTGCCGAGCGCGGCATGCTCCACCGCCATGCGGCAGAGCGCGATGGACTTGCCCGTCATCGGCGAGCGGGTGCCCGATGTGACCACGCCCACCCGGTGGCGGCCGACGAACACGCCATCGCCGTGGCTCGCCACTTCGTCCCCGGCAAGCTCAAGTCCGACCAGGACGCGCTGCGGGTTGGCCTTGCGCTTGATGAGCGCCGCCTTGCCGCAGAAGTCGTCCTGCTTGGACTTGAGCGGCGCCGTGAAGCCGATCCCGGCCTCGAAGGGGTCGGTCTGATCGTCGAACTCGTAGCCTGAGAAGATCAGTCCTGCCTCGATCCGCAGGATATCGAGAGCCTCCAGGCCGAGCGGGCTGAGGCCGTGCGGCTCGCCGGCCGCCCAAACCGTATCCCACACCGCTTCGCAGTCCGAGGGGTGGCAGAAAACCTCGTAGCCGAGCTCACCGGTGTAGCCCGTGCGCGAGACCACGAGCGCAGGCCCGTCCGGCTCGCCCAGCCGGCCGATGGTGAAGCGGAACCAGCCAAGCTCTTCGATGCTCGGCTGTGCCGGCGGGGTCCACAGGATCTCGCTCACCACCTGCCGGCTCAGCGACCCCTGGACCGAGAGGTTGTGGAGCTGGTCGGTGGAGGAGCGGACCCAGACGTCGAGGCCGAGCGTCTCGGCCTGCTCGCGCAGCCAGGCGCCGCCATGATCGCTGCCGCCGATCCAGCGGAAGTTGTCCTGGCCCAGCCGGAACAGGGTTCCGTCGTCGAGCATCGTGCCGGTGTCGTAGCACATGGCGGTGTAGACCACCTGGCCCACCGCGAGCCTCCGCACGTTGCGGGTCAGGCAGTGCTGCAGCAGCGCCTCCGCCCCCGGCCCCAGCACCTCGAACTTGCGGAGCGGCGAGAGGTCGATGGCGGCGACCCGCTCGCGGCAGGCCCAGTATTCCGAGATCGGCCCGACACCGGTGTAACTGTTGGGCAGCCAGTAGCCGTTGTACTCGACAAAGTCGCGGGTGAGGCCGCTGGTGCGGGCGTGAAAGCCGGTTTGCTTGGTCATGGTCACGTCCGCATCCGGTTGCTTGAAGTGGCCGACGGCGCGCGTGAAGGACTCCGTCTCCGGATAGACGCGCACGTGAATGTCGGTGGGGTTCCAGCCGTTCGCCGCGTCGATGTCGTCCGGGCAGGCGGACGAGACGCAGACCAGATCGGTCAGCGCCCGCAGCAGGACGTAGTCGCCTGGGCGCGACCACGGCTCGTCGAGGACGAACAAGTTCTGGCCATCGACCTCAGTGTTGTAGAAGAAGTTCATGGCCATCCAGCCGCGCCGGGGCTGAATTGCATACGACTCCAGAGCCATGTTGAAGTTGTCCGAGCAGTTGGCGTGGCCGGGGTAGCCCTGGTCCTCGTAATACTTGGCGGCGCAGGCCAACCCGAAGGCGTCGTGGCGCATACAGGTGTCCTGCACCACCTCGATCAGCGCTGTGAAATCCTGGTCGAGATACTTGGCCCGCTGGCCCGGATGGGGATAGCCGAGCCCCATCAGCGAGCGGGTGGTGGTCACGTCGAGGCAGCGCTCGACTCCCTCGTCCAGCCGCGCGCGATGAAAGGCCTGGAAGTCCGTGCACTGGCGCCCGTCGACATCGATGATCTGGACCCACTCGCCGGCGCGCACCTCGTAGCTCGCGGCCGTGCGGCGGTCGATCCGCTGGTCGAGGCGCGGGTCCGCCAGCGGCTCGGGCAGCACCGCCTCGCCCGCCGGCGCGGCGCCCGGGGGGCGCTCGACGAACACCACGACAGGCGTCGCCGGGTCCTGCCCGTCGGGGGCCATGGGCGCGCCGGGCGTCGCCACGATCACCGTGCCGGCGCCGCTCGCGCTGAAAGACACCTCCTCGCCTGCGCGGCTCTCCGGCCCGAACAGGTCGAGGGACGAGGCGCCGGCAAGGTCGCGGTCGATATTGGCGGCGCCGTCAGCGACAAGCTGGCGCAGGCCGGCGGCGCTTCCCCCTGCCCTCTGCCCCAGCATGTTCTCGGCAAACCGGCCGTCGCCCGCCAGGCAGACAAGCTCGCAGACCTGCCCGCCTTCGGCGTTGACGAGGCGGATGACGTCGCCGCCCGCGATCCGTATGGCCCGCGCGCTCCGGCCCGGAACGACGTAGCGCTCCACCCCCGGCGGCAGCACGAGCAGGCCCGGCCGTCGCACGCCGCGCGGGAAGCGCGTTCCACTGGCTGAAACGAGTTCCATGACGTGCGCCTTTCCGTCAATCCGCTCAGGCCAGGCCCAGCTGGCGCCGGCGCTGCTCCGACCACTCCACCACCAGGCGATCCACCGTGAGGCCGATGAAGGCCACGCAGAGCCCGATAACAAGACCCTTGCCCGCATCGGCGAAGGTGAGCGCCCGGAAGATCTCCTGGCCCAGGTCCTTGGTCCCGATGAAGGCGGCGATGATCACCATGAAGAGCCCGAACATGATGGTCTGATTGACCCCCAGCATGATCTCGGGGAAGGCTAAAGGCATCCGCACCTTCCACAGGATCTGCCGGGGCGTGCAGCCGGCGGTGACCGCGGCCTCGATGGTCTCGCTGGGCACGCCGCGCAGCCCGAAGATGGTGTAGCGGACGATGGGGATCGCCGCATAGATCACGATGGCGGTGATCGCCGCCACGTCGCCCACCTGGAACAGCATGATCACCGGGATCAGGTAGATGAACGACGGGAAGGTCTGGAAGGTGTCGCAGAGGAGTTGCACGAAGCGCGTGCGCCGCGCCGTCTTCGACGCCCAGATGCCGAGCGGCAGCCCGAAGATCAGGCAGAGGATGAGCGCGAAGAAGACCATGTAGGCGGTGATCGACGCCCGCTCCCAGAAGCCCGTGAGCGCGATGAAGCAGACGAAGCCCGCCGCCGTCGCCGCCAGCCTCGGGCCTGCGAGGCGCCAGCCGATGGCGCCGGCCAGCGAGGCCACCGCGATCCACGGCATCCACTGGAAGCCCGTGCGCAGCGGGATCAGCACGTGGACCAGCAGGCCGTCGCGGATGATGGAAAGCGGGTCGTAGAGCGTGAACGTGATGAATTCGACGACCATGTCCCAGAAGGGTGCGGTGGTGATCGTCGCGTTCTTGGGCAGCGTCTGTGCGTAGGGCGTGAGCAGCGACGCGACGATCGACGCGGCGATGACGATGCCTGCCGCCATCAGGTAGGGATGCACCCGCCAGAAGGGGCCGTCGGGGCGACGCTCGGGCTGCTTCTCGGAGAGCGCCCGGCTCAGCCGGTCGAGCATCACCGCCATCAGCACCACGGCGACGCCGTTCTCCAGCGCCTGCCCGAGACGCAGGCTCTGGAGGCGGAACAGCAGGTCCTGGCCCAACCCCTTGGCACCGACGAAGGAGGCGATCACGACCATCGCCAGGCACTGCATGATGACCTGGTTGACGCCCAGCATGAGCGAATCGCGGGCGGCCGGAATCTCGACCCTGAAGAGCATCTGCCAGCGCGTGCAGCCGGCCATCACGCCGGCCTCGCGCACCTCCTCGGAGACCCCCTTGAGCCCGAGCAGCGTGAGCCGCGTCATCGGCGGGATGGCGAAGAGAATGGTCGCGATGGCGCCGGCCCGATGCGAGACGCCGATGAAGAGCGCGACCGGGATCAGGTAGGAGAAGTGCGGCAGCGACTGCATGACGTTGAGCAACGGCCAGAGCGCCCGCTCGAAGGGCCGCGACTTGGCCCCCGCCACGCCGAGTGCGACGCCGACGGCGGCTGCGATCGGCGCCGAAACCAGGACGACGGAGAGCGTCGTCATGGAGAGCGACCACTTGCCGAAGACGGCGAAGTAGACGATGCAGCCGCCGGCCAGCAGCGCGAGCCGCCAGCCCTTCAGCCACCAGCCGAAGACCGCGGCGAGACCCGCGATCATGATCCACGGGATGGCGGGGATGCCGATCGACCTGAAGCCCCCCGCGAGCAGGCCGTGCACGATGTCGAGCGGCCACTCGATGCCGAAGGCGATCGCCCGCGTCACGTCCTTGACCGTGAAGACGCCAAAGATCTCGTGCTTGTGGAAGACGTCGACGACGACGTTGATCCAGTCGATGAAGGGTACCGCGATGTCCCGGGGCCAGACGATCCCGGCCTCGGGCAGAATGGGCTTGAGCGCGAGGAGGACGACGAAGGGCACCAGGACCAGCAGCGGCCCCACCCCCGGCGTGCGCCAGAGGCGGCGGCTGGCCGCAACCGATCCCGAGATCGATCCTCCGAGGGTCCGCTCCGCGGCCATGGCCCTATGAGCGGTCGGCGTACATCGCGTCGACGAGGTTGAAGCGGTCGACCACGCCCACCGCACGGCCTCTCTCGTCGACGACCGCCACCGGGTGCTCGGCCTCGATCACCTGCGGCGCGACGTCCGCCAACGTGGAGTCGGCGCTCACCTCGCCCTGCGTCGACTCGCCGGCAGCGGCGGGGCGCACGGCCGACGCCACGGTGAGCAGGCGATCCCGCGCCACGTCCTTGGTGAACTCGCGCACGTAGTCGGTCTCGGGGTTCTCGA
>JAPPKP010000361.1 GCA_028819955.1 Rhodospirillaceae bacterium
TTGCGCAGGTCTTCGGGGCTCTTCACGCGGTCCAGATGCGGCGTCTCCGGCATGGTTTCCTCTCCCTGTCGAGTCACCGTTCGGCCCGTCGCGCGACGCGATTCTCACGAAGCCAACATGACAACCGTACTACAATGTGCATACGCGTCAATCGACCTGTCATAGGCCGTCGTCATGGATGCGCGAGCACGATTTGGGCCAGCCTCGGGCGCTATAATCGCACCTTGGACCGCCTTGGGGAAGGCGGTCCGGCGATGTATTCTGGCTTTCCGTCCAAGCCCTTGAGCCAGCCCCAAAAATGCGAAATTTCGACGACGATCCTCCGATCATCACGCTCAGCGCAGGGCCGGTCGATGCGTACCCCGTTGTCCTGCGGGCGCTCTCGCGGCCCGTCACCTACGATTTCGATCCTTCCTTCCAGAGTTTCTACGAATCGACCGTCCGCAAGACCGCCGAGTCGCTGCGCACCGCGCTGCCGCCTGTGATCCTGATGGGCGAGCCCGTGCTCGGGCTCGAAGCCGCCGCCGCCGCCCTGATCGGCGCCGATGACGTGGTGCTGAACCTCGCCTCCGGCGAGTACGGCAAGGGCTTTGGCCTCTGGGCGGCGCGCCATTGCCGGGAGCTTGTCGAGATCGTGGCGCCCTACGACGACGCCATCGATCCGGACGCGGTCAGCGAGATGTTGAAGGCCCGGCCCGATATCCGCATCCTCTCCGTCTGCCACCACGACACGCCGTCGGGAACGGTCAACCCGGTTCGCGAGATCGGCGCGATATGCCGTGACCACGACGTGCTGACAATCGTGGACGCGGTCTCCTCCTTCGGCGGGATGGACGTTCACCCGGAGGACATTCCCGCCGACATCTTCGTGACCGGCCCCAACAAGTGCCTCGGCGGCAGCACCGGGCTCTCCATCGTCCACGTCAGCGAGCGCGCCTGGGCAAAGATCGACGCCAACCCGGCCGCGCCGACGGACTCCGTGCTGAGCCTCAAGGACTGGCGGGATGCCTGGCGCGCCGACGTGCTGTTTCCCTACACGCCCTCCGTCTCCGAGGTTCACGCGCTGGACGCCGCGGTGCAGAACTACCTCGACGAAGGGCCGGAGACGGTGTGGGCGCGCCACGCGCTGACGGCGCGCGCCTGCCGCGCAGGCGTGCGCGCCATGGGCCTCGACCTCTGGCCCGCGCGGGAAGCCATCTGCGCCGACACCGCGACCACGGTGCGGGTGCCGGAGGGGCTGGAGGACGCTGCGATCCGACAGGCGGCGCGCCGGCTCTACGGCGTGGTCTTCTCCGCCGGCCGCGGCTCGCTGCTGGGCAAGCTGGTGCGGATCGGCCACATGGGGCCGGTGGCACGGCCGATCTTCGCGACCGTGGCCGTGACCGCGCTCGGCGGCGCCGTCGCGTCCCTGGGCGGCAAGGCCGACGTGGGGGCGGGGGTCGAGGCGGCGCTCGCGGTGATCGACGGCGCGGGTTAGAGCGGGTCCGACTTTGACGGACTCGCGACAGGCCGCGACTGCGGCCCGCCGCTCCTGCGGCGCCCTCGCGGAGGCGCCGGCCGCAGGCCGGCTGCCGTGAGCGACAAAGCTCTAGAGCCCCGGCAGCACTTCGCTCCCCAGAATCTCCAGCTGCGTGGGCAGCTCCTGCGAGGGAACGACGCAGAGCACGACCCGGGACGCGCCCGCGTCGAAGAGCACTTCGATGCCGGCGCGGCAGTCGTCCGGCTGGCCGGCGACCACGAGCCAGTCCAGCCAATCGTCCGGCATATCGGCTTCGATTGCCGATGCGCCGCCCGCCTCGATCATCTTGGCGAGCGCCTCGTTGGCGTCGTAGACGCCTGTGATCAGCGTCGGGCCCATGGCCTCCAGGTAGAAGGCGGTTACGGGGCGGACCTTGGTGCGGGCCGCGTGACGGTCCTCGCCCACGCTGGCGAGCGCGTAGACCACGATTTCGAAGTCCTCGGGCAAGCCGCGTGCGCGGCGAACGTCCGCGATCCGCTCCCGCACTGCCGCGACGTAGCGCGGCCCCGCGAGCACGGAGACAACCATGCCGTCCGCGATCCCGGCGCAGAGGTCGACCGATTTTGGCCCTACCACGGCGGCCAGCACCTTGAGGTCCGGCGCAGGGTGGGTGAGCGCGACCTTGTCGTAGCCGTAGTACTCGCCGGCCTGGGTCAGGCTTTCGCCGGCGAGCAGGCGCTTCACGTCGGCAATCGCCTCGCCAATCGAGCCCAGCACCGATTGGGGCGTGAGATGCATTTGCGCGACCCAGGCCGGCACGCCGTGGCCGATGCCGAGAGTGAAGCGGCCGGGATAGGCGTTGGCGAGCGTCGATGCCTCCATGGCGGTGACGGCCGGATGCCGCACCCGGTTGGAGACCGCGCCGATGCCGACGTCGATCGCGTCCGTGGCCTGCAGCGCTATGCCCGCGCTCGCGAAGCCCGAGAGCATGAAGTAGTCCTCGGCGAACCAGAGGTCGGAGAAGCCGCAGCGCTCCACCTGACGGCTCAGCCCGACGAGATCCTTTGGCGCGACGTCGCCCAGGATAAACACTCCGACGGGGCGGGAGGCGGTGGGCATCGCAATCGTCCTCCAGGTGTCGCTTCAGCCGCTATCCCGGTTCGCCGACGACCGAAAGTCGATCACGCCATGTGCGGCGCGAGCGCCTCGCGCAGGACCGGCGCGACCGCATCGATGCCCGGCGTGTCAGAATGGATGCACACAGTCTCGACGCGGATGGGCACGTCGACGCCTTCGACCGACGTCACCATGCCGTCTTCGATGGCGCGGAGCGTGCGCCTCGCTGTCGCAGCCGGCTCGTAGGGCTCGTGCTCGCGCGTGATGATGAGGTTGCAGTCCCGGTCGTACTCCAGATCGGCGTAGAACTCGGGCCACCAGGGCAGGCCGCGCCGGGTGTAGACGGTGTCGTGCATCGTGCCGGCCTGGCCGATCAGCGGCACGCCGAAGATCTCCGCCGCGTCGGCTGCGGCCTCGGCGCAATGCTCGTACTTCGAGGTCATGCCGAAGAGCGCGCCGTGGGGCTTGATGTGGTTCAGCGGAGCGCCGGCCGCTTCGAGGAAGCCCTTGAGCGCGCCCACTTGGTAGATTAGCAGGTCGCGCAGCTCGTCCCGTTCCATCTGCATCTCCCGCCGCCCGAAACCCTGGCGGTCGGGCAGCGACGGGTGCGCACCGACCCTGACCCCGTGCTCAAGCGCGAGGCGCACGGTCGCGTGCATCACGGTGGGGTCCGAGGCATGAAAGCCGCAGGCGACATTGGCGATGCTGATGAACGGCATGATCCGCTCGTCGTTGCCGAAGGTGTAGAGGCCGTACCCCTCGCCGATGTCGCAGTTGATGGTGATCGCCATGACGGGTTCCCGATCCGCTTCGGCGGGGAACACTGCACGGGCGCGCGCGGGCAGTCAAAGCGGGCCGGGCGCCGTTGGAGCGCCCTCGGCGGCGGGATAGACTGGCCGGAATCGGGAGGGGAGGCGAGACATGGGCGACGGGTTCACTCATCCCTACGTGCCGAACGCGGCGCCTGAGCCGCGGCGGAAGCTGCTGGACGCCATCGGCGTGGCCGATGTGACGGAGCTTTACGCGGCGATTCCGGAAGGGCTCAGGGTCAAGGGGCTGCTCGACCTGCCGACCGCGCTGCCCGGCGAGCAGGACCTGCGGCGGCATCTCGAGGAGATCGTCGCCCGCAACCAGCCCTGCACCGGGTCGTGGCTCAACTTCTGCGGCGCCGGCTGTGCCCAGCACTACGTGCCGGCGATCGTGGACGAGATCGTTCATCGCGGCGAGTTCCTCACGGCTTACGGCGGCGGCACCTACTCCGACCACGGCAAGAACCAGGCGCTCTTCGAGTTTCAGAGCCTGATCGGCGAGCTGGTGGGCATGGAGGTGGTCTCGACCCCGGTCTACGACGCGGGTGCGGCGACCGGCAGCGCCGCGACCATGGCCTGCCGCATCACCGGCCAGCGCGGCGTGCTCGTGCCGGAGACCATGAGCGCCGACCGGCGCTCGCAGCTCCGGGGCTTCACCAAGCCCTTCGCGACCGTGGAGACCGTCGCCCGCGATCCCGCCACCGGGCTGATCGACCTCGCCGACCTCCGCGCCAAGGTCTCGGCCGAGACCGCGGCGGTGGTGATCGAGAGCCCCGGCTACCTCGGCCTGATCGAGACCCAGGCCCAGGCCATCGCCGATATCGCCCACGAGGCCGGCGCCTTGGTGATCGTCGGCGTCGACCCCATCTCCCTCGGCGTGCTCGCGGCACCCGCCGACTACGGCGCCGACTTGGTAGTGGGCGACATGCAGCCGCTCGGCATCCACATGTATGCGGGCGGCGGCAACGGCGGCTTCATCGCGAGCCGGGACGAATCCCGCTTTGTCTCCGAATATCCCTCAATTCTTTTCAGCATCGCGCCGGCGGTCGAGTGGGACGGCTTCGGCTTCGCCTGGTCCACGATGGAGCGCACCTCCTACGACACCCGCCACGACGCCACCGACTACGCCGGCACGACCCAGTGGGTCTGGGGCATCGGGGTTGCGGTCTATCTCTCGCTCATGGGGCCGGAGGGCATGGCCGAGCTCGGCCGGGGCATCATGCAGCGCGCCTGCTACGCGGCGGAGCGGATCGCGGCACTTCCCGGCGTCGCGGTGCCGCACCTGGGGCAGCCATTCTTCAAGGAGTTCGTGGTCGACTTCTCCGGTACGGGCAAGACGGTCGCTGCCATCAACAGGGCGCTGCTGGAGGCCGAGATCCACGGCGGCAAGGACCTGAGCGGCGAGTTCCCGGCGCTAGGCCAGTCCGCCCTCTACTGCGTGACCGAGCTGCACGGGGCGGCCGAGATCGAAAGACTGGTCTCCGCGCTCGGGGAGGCGGTCCGATGACCGACCGCGTGGGGAGCGGCTTCCACGCCGCGCACTGGGACGAGCCCCTGATCGACGAGATCCCGGGCGACGGCGGGCGCGGCCTGCTACCGCCTGCGGTCGACGACGTCATCGCCGATGCCGTCGGCGACGTGGCCGCCGCGCTGCCTGACGGGGTGAGGCGGGCCACGCGGCCGGCGCTGCCCGCGCTGCCGCAGCACCGGGTGCTGCGGCACTTCCTCAGGCTCTCGCAGATGGTCATGGGCTTCGACGTGACCGTCGACATGATGGGCACCTGCACCATGAAATACAGCCCCAAGGTGCACGAGTATGTCGCGCGCCTGCCGGGCTTCGCCGACGTCCACCCGCTGCAGGACCCGGAAACACTGCAGGGCACGCTGGAGATCCTCTACCGCTTCAACCGCATGATGTGCGAGATCGCTGGCATGGATGCCTTCACCTTCCAACCGGCGAGCGGGGCGCAGGGCATCTACACCAACGCCTGCCTGATCCGCGCCTACCACGCCTCGCGCGGCGACGGCGGCAAGCGGGACGAGATCATCACCACCGCCTTCTCGCACCCGGCGGATGCGGCGACGCCGGCGGTGGCGGGGTTCAAGGTCATCACGCTTATGCCGGGCGAGATGGGCTTCGCCGAGGTCGATGCGCTCAAGGCCGCAGTTTCCGAGCGGACCGCCGGCCTGATGCTGACGAATCCCGAGGATACCGGGCAGTACAACCCGCACATCCGCGAGTTCGTGGACATCGTGCACGAGGCCGGCGGGCTCTGCGCCTACGACCAGGCCAACGGCAATCCGCTGCTGGGGATCGTGCGCGCGGGCGACACCGGCTTCGACATGTGCCAGTTCAACCTGCACAAGACCTTCTCCGCGCCCCACGGCGCCCTCGGCCTGGGCTGCGCCGCCGTCGGCGTCAAGGAGCACCTAGAGCGCTTCCTGCCGCGCCCCATCGTGACCTACGACGGTGAGCGCTACGGCCTGGACCACGAGCCGGGGGAGGGAATCGAGAAGATCCGCGCCTTCATCGGCAACGTGCATGCGGTGCTCAAGGCCTATGCCTGGGTCCGCAGCCTGGGCGCCGAGGGCCTGCGCGCGGTCGCCGAGACCGCGGTGCTGAACAACAACTACATGCTGCACAACATCAGGCAGATCGAGGGTACGACCATCCCGTGGCCGAAGAACACCTATCCCAAGCTGGAGCAGGTCCGCTACAGCTGGGAGCCGCTCTACGAGGCAACGGGCGTCGCCAGCCACGACGTGCAGAACCGCATGGTCGATTTCGGCGTGCAGCATTACATGGAGAGCCACGTGCCGATGCTGGTGCCGCAGCCCTTCACCCTGGAGCCGGGCGAATCGCTCACCATCGCGGAGATGGACCACGTGCTCGACGCGCTGCGCCGGATCGCCGAGGAGGCCCGCAACACGCCGGAGCACGTGACGGCGGCCCCGCACAGCGCCGCTATCCGGCCCATCGACGGCGACGTGCCGGAGGACCCGGACTGCTGGGCCTTCACGTCGCGCGCCTACCGGCGCAAGCGGGGGAACTGGGCCAACGTCAGGCGCGGCCTGGGCGGCCACGGCGGCGGCTACAGCTAGACGGTGTACCGTGGCCGGGCCAGTACTCGGCCTCATCGTCAACCCGATCGCCGGCATGGGCGGCAGCGTCGGGCTGAAGGGCACGGACTCGGCGGTGATCCTGAGCGAGGCGCGCGCTCGCGGCGCGGTGCCGCAGGCGGGCGCACGCGCGGCCGTGGTGCTGGATGCGCTTGCCGCCGCACGGCCCGGACTGGAGCTCCTCGCGGCTCCCGGCGAGATGGGGGAGGGGCTCGCCCGCGACGCGGGCCTCTGCCCGACCGTCGTGGGCGCCCCGGCCGTGGGCGAGACCAGCGCGGCAGACACGCGCAGGGCGGCCGACGCGATGGCGGCCGCCGGCGCCCGGCTCATAGTCTTCGCCGGCGGCGACGGCACCGCCCGCGACATGGCGGCCGCCTTGGACGACCGAGTGCCCGTGATCGGCGTACCGGCCGGGGTGAAGATGCACTCGGCGGTCTATGCCACCAGCCCCCGCGCAGCCGCGGACCTCGCGCTCAGGGCGCTCGCCCAGGACATCGACGCTCGGCCCCGCGAGGTGATGGATATCGACGAAGAGGCGTTCCGCGCGGGCAGCGTTTCGGCAAGGCTTTACGGTTATTTGCCAGTTCCTTATGCCCCTGGCCTCACCCAGAGCGTTAAGGCGGGCGGGGTCAGCAGCGACCGCGAGGCGCTCAGCGGCATCGCGGCCGAGATCGCGGGGCGGATGGAGGCCGGGCGGGTCTATATCCTGGGGCCCGGCACCACCACGCGCGCGGTCGCTGACGCGCTCGGCCTGCCCAAGACCCTGCTCGGCGTCGACCTGGTGCGGGACGCGGCGGTGATCGGCGCCGACGCGACCGAGGAGGGTATTCTGCGCGCGCTGGCGGAGAGCCGCCCCGGCGCCATCGTCGTCACGCCCATCGGCGGGCAGGGGCACTTTCTCGGGCGCGGCAACCAGCAGATCGGCGCGCGCGTAGTACGCGCAGTCGGCCTCGACCGGCTGCTCGTCGCGGCGACGCCGGAAAAGCTCTCATCGCTGCGCGACGGCACGCTTCACGTCGATACCGGCGATCCCGACCTCGACCGGGCGCTCTCCGGCTGGCGGCGCGTCATCACGGGACGCGGCAACGAGACGGTGTGCCGGGTCGCCGCGTGATTCGTCCGCCTTCACTTGAGCCTGAACGGGGCTTCCCGCAGGATGGCGGCGCCTGCCGCGGCGGGGAGTAGGGGAGATGAAGGAACTTTCCTGGGGCGTGCTCGGCGCCTCGACATTCGCCATCGAACACATGATTCCTGCGTTGCAGCAGGCAAAGGGTGTGCGCGTCCACGCTATCGCGAGCCGCGAGCTGGCCAAGGCGGAGGCGGTGGCCGAGAAGTTCGGCCTGGCGCAGGCCTACGGCGACTACGAGTCCCTGCTCGCCGATCCCGCCATCGACGTGATCTACAATCCGCTGCCCAACCACCTCCACGTCCCCTGGACGGCGAAGGCGGCGCGCGCCGGAAAGCACGTCCTCTGCGAGAAGCCGATCGCGCTGGACGCCGAAGAGGCCGCCTCGCTCATCGCGGTCCGGGACGAGACCGGCGTGCAGATCCAGGAGGCCTATGTCGTCATTCATCACCCGCAGTGGCAGCGGGTTCGAGAGCTGGTGCGGGCGGGCCGCATCGGCACCCTGCGGGCGATCCAGGGCTGGTTCAGCTTCAGGCTGGATGATCCCGACAACTACCGCAACAAGCGCGAGATGGGCGGCGGCCCGCTGCTCGACATCGGCGTCTACCCGTTGCTGACCGGGCGCTACATCTTCGAGGCCGAGCCGCTACGGGCCTTCGCCTCTATCGAGCGCGACCCTGCGAGCGGAGTCGACGTGCTGACGAGCGCGACACTGGCCTTCCCGACCGGCGTGCTGACCTTCACCTGCGCCATGGGCCTCGTGTTCCACCAGCACATGGCGATCCACGGCACGGAGGCGCGGATTGAGCTGCCCGACCCCTTCGCCCAGCACTTTACCCGCAACGCGCGCATCTCGATCCTCGGCCCACGCGATATCTGGGCGCCGATTGACGCGGAGGTCGAGACCGTGGAGCGGGCCAACCAGTACGTGCCGCAGGCGGAACGGTTCTGCGCCGCGGTGCGGGGCGAGGCGCCGCCGTTCTTCCCGCTGGAGGAGTCGGTCAAGATGATGCGAGCGCTCGATGCGCTGGTGCGCTCAGGTGAGAGCGGCCGGTGGGAGGAGGTCGGGGCCTGAGCGCCCGGTGCCGCCTGTCGCGCGCGCTGCTATAACGGGCCGGACCGGACGGGGCAGGGAAGGGGACATGACCACGGCACCGAGCGAGGCGCTCAGGCTCTACGGCACCGAGCAGGAGAGGCCGGAAGCGCAGACTCTCACCGCCGGCGCGCTCACGGCCACGCTCGAGGCCGGCAAGCTGCGCTGGATCCGCTACGGCGGCACCGAGGCGCTGCGCGGCCTCGCCTTCGTCGTGCGCGGCGCTGGCTGGGAGACCCGTGCTCCGCAGATCGTCAACCTGGAGATCGAGGAAGAAGGCGGCGGCTTTCGCATTGGCTACGACGGGCGCATCGAGTCCCCCGACGGCGTGCTCGACTTCCGGGCCGAGATCGTGGCGGAGAGCGAGCGCAGCCTGGTCTTCACTGTGGACTTCGAGCCCGAGGGCGATTTCAGGACCAGCCGGACGGGCTTCGTCGTGCTGCACCCGGTGGAAGGCGTCGCGGGCGAGGCCTGCGCCATCACCCACAGCGACGGCACGGTGGAGGAGACCGCCTTCCCCGGCCTGATCATGCCGTTGCAGCCCTTCTACGACATCGCCGCCATGCGCCACCGGGTCTCGCCGGGGGTCTGGCTCACCTGCGCTTTCGAGGGCGCCGACCCGTGGGAGACCGAGGACCAGCGCAACTGGACCGATGCCTCCTACAAGACCTATTACCGACCGCTCGCGCTGCCCTTCCCCTACACGCTGGCTGCGGGAGAGAAGCTGCGGCAGGTCGCGACGCTCACCATCGAGGGGGGCGCTGCGGCCGTGGCGACCGGGGCGGGCGGCGACGGGGCGATCGAGATCGCCCTCGGCGGCGCGACCGGGACCCACATGCCGGAGATCGGGCTCGGCGTCGCCAACCTGGAACGCGACCACCTGGACCATGGGCTCGACCTGCTCAAGGCGCTGGGGCCCGGGCACCTCGTCTGCGAGTGCGACCCGCGGGACCCATACGCGGCGGATGCGCTCGCCGCCGGCAGGGGGCTGGCCGAGGCCCTCGATGCCGAGGTCGTGCTGGAGATCACGGTTCCCTGCGAGCGGCCGGTGGCCGACGAGCTGGCGCAGGCCGCCGAGATCGCCGCGCATGCCGGGCTCAAGCCCGACGCCATCGTGCCGGAGCAGGCGCGGCTCCTGAAGTTCACCCTGGAGAAGATCCCGGCCCTCGGTATTCCCGACTTCGACGAGGTCTACGGCGCGGCCCGCGCGGCCTTTCCGGGCGTGCGGCTGGGCGGCGGAGTCTTCACCAACTTCACCGAGCTCAACCGCAACTGCGCCACGCCGGACCTCTTCGACTTCCTCACGCATGCCACCTGCGCCGTGGTGCACGAGCCGGACGATAGCTCGGTGATCGAGACGCTGCAGACGCTGCCGGACATCGTCGCCTCGGCCAAGGCGTGGGCCGGCGGCAAGCCCTACCGAATTGCGCCGAGCGCCATCGGCATGCGCTTCAACCCCTACGGGCAGGACGTCCACCAGAACGGCGACAACGGGCGCTACTCCTTCAACCGCCAGGACCCGCGCCACCGCGCCCTGCTCGGCGCGGCCTTCACCCTCGGCTACGCCGCCCGCGTGGCGCCGCTCGGCCTGGAGGCGCTGGCGATCGGCCAGCCTTCCGGTGCGCTCGGCATGGTCTACCGCAGGACCGAGCATCCGCAGCCCTGGTTCGACGATCTCGATGGGCCGGCGGTGATGCCGCTCTATCACATCGTGGCGGCGCTCGCGGCGGCGAAGGGAACGGCGGTCCGCGCCGTGACCAGCGGCGATCCCACGCAAGTGCTGGGCCTCGCCTACGAGCACGGGGGCGGCACCCTGCTCTGGCTCGCCAACCTCACGTCAAGACCGCAAACGGTGACCGTCTCGGGCCTCCTGGGCGGCACGGCCACCGTCGGCCGGCTGGATTCGAGCAACTTCGTGGACGCGGTGACCGACCCCGCGGACTTCGCGTCATCCCTGGGCCAGTCGGGCGACCCGAGCCGCATAGAGTTGGCACCGTTCGCGGTCTCGCGTATCGAGCTCAGCGCCTAGGCCGACAGAGCAATCCGACGGATCGAAAAAGGGAAGGACATGGCAGAATTCGCCCTCAAGGAGATGTCCCGACACGGCCGGCTCAAGGTCGGCACTTTCCTGGTCGAGTTCAGCACGCCGGGGATCGGCCAGATCCTCAAGGCCGCCGGCTGCGAGTACGTGCTGCTCGACATGGAGCATTCGGGCTTCGGCTTCGACACGGTGAAGCAGATGCTGCGCTACATGCAGGCGGGCGACATGCCGGCGATCGTGCGGGTGCCCTCGCGCGAGTACCACCATGCGGCGCGCGCCATGGACATGGGGGCCGAGGGCATCATGCTGCCC
>JAPPKP010000230.1:0-2855 GCA_028819955.1 Rhodospirillaceae bacterium
GGTCGTGGCGATGAGCAGGCGATAGCCGTTGGCGTCCAGCCCGGCCTCCAGCGCTTCCAGGAACGCCGCGAAGATCGCGTGATTGATGGTGGGAATCACCGCGCCAACCGTGTTGGTGCCGCCTGCGTTGAGCGCGCGCGCGAGCGGGTCGGGCGCGAATTCGAGTCTGGCGAAGACTCGCAGCACATCCTCGCGGGTACTCGGCGAAACGGATGGCGAGCCGTTCAGAACCCGAGATGCGGTGGCGATCGAGACGCCGGCTTCGCGCGCTACATCTCGAAGCGTGACTCTGCGGGAGGACTGCTTGCTCCCCAGCGATGGGCGTTCGGGCATTCAGGCTTCCGGTACATATTTCGCTGCGAGCGCCTTTCGCCGCGTCGGCAAGGGGACCCTGCCGTCCGGCGCACGACTACGTTTGTGCCAAGCCCGGAGGCGCCTCCTGCGTTCGCGACGGCTGGGATGGCCCCGAGCCCGGCAGAGCCTCGCATGCACCCGCAGTATATCCCAAAGTCTCGAAAATCTGTCGTTCGGCGATAAGTCGGTCAAGCAAATACCCCGTTTCTCACCATGGTCACGGCCTGCGACGGCGTACAACAGCTCCTCGAGGACGTCCTACCCTTACCGACGATTGGCCGGAACCCCAAGCCCAGCAATTCTTCGTCGTGAAACCGGTTACGGGCTTTCCTGTAACCGGTCACAAATGCTATGGTTCGCTTATGTAACCGGTTCCATGATTTGAAGCCGGCTGCATGTGTCACAGGACACGGTCCGCATGCGCCTCGAATTGGGGCCCTGATGTGATGGCGAGATGTCGCTATGGCCGCATCGGTAGACAATCCCGGACGCATCGCGGAAACGCCAATCGCACAAATCGCGCATCGGAAGGAGAAATCGGCATGAAACGCACCGGATTCATGGCCGTCGTCGCAACGGGGGTCGCGATGCTATTCGCATCGTCCGCGTCTGCCCTCGACAAGATCACGGTCGCCTACTTCCTCGAATGGCCGACCGCGAACCAGGTTGCCCAGCTTGAGAAGACCTATGACGAGGCGATGGGCGTCGAGGTGGAATGGCGCGCCTTCGGCAACGGCAACGAGATGAGCCAGGCGATGGTCTCTGGCGACGTGCAGATCGCCTATTCCCAGGGGCTGGTACCTTGGGTGGTCGCGGTCACCAACGGGCTTCCGCTCAAGCTCGTCGGCGTGGCCGTGAGCTATGCCGAGGCCGACAATTGCGTCGTCCACGCCGACACCGGCATCACGCAGGCGAATGCGAGCGAGCTGGAAGGCAAGCAGATCGCCACGCCTATCGGCAACGTCACCCACTACAAGCTCCTGCGAACGCTCGATCATCTCGGTGTCGACGCCTCCAAGGTCAACATGGTGCAGATGAACGGCGCCGATGCGTCGGTCGCTCTTGCGCGCGGAGACGTCGCCGCGGCCTGCGCCTTCGGCGGCCCGCTCCAGCGGATGAAGGAGTACGGCGACGAGCTGATGACCCCGGCGGAGCAGGAGGCCATCGGCATCCGCGTCTTCGACGTGGTCTCGGTGACCGAGAGCTTCGCCAACGACCATCCCGACCTGCTGCGGAAGTTCATGGAGGTGACCGAGCAGGCGAACGCGGCCTACAACGCCGATTCGGCGCCGTTCGTGGAGACCATCTCCAAGGCAGCCGGCATGGACCTCGCGGCGACGGAAGACATGCTCGGCATGTTCTCGTTCCCGTCGGCGGCGGACCAGAAGTCCGAAGCCTGGATGGGCGGTACGGTGCAGGCCTTCACCAAGGAGGTGGCCGACTTCTTCGTCCAGCAGGGCCAGCTGGAGAGGGCGCTCGACAGCTACGACTTCGCGATCGACGCCAGCTACCTGTAGTCCAGGGGACTTCGACCTTGGCGCCGCGGCGGCTCGTTTGCTCCCTGTCTCCCCCACCTTTGGGGAGGCGGGGGGCACCGCGTCGCCGGCAGCCGGTCCTTGCGCACCGCGAGGGCCGGCGCAGCGCGTTCGTAGCGCGGGGCGTCTCCCGCTGTTAAGGTCGTGTCCGTCTCGAACCCGAAATGAAGGGCGCGATGGACGGGCTTGTCATCGACAATGTCTCGATGGTCTTCACCTTGCCGAACGGCGGCAAGGTCCATGCCCTTGAAGACGTTTCGCTGCACCTCAAGCCAGGCGAGCTGATGGCCGTGCTGGGCCCCTCGGGCTGCGGCAAGACCACGTTGCTTAACATCGTCGGCGGATTCCTGACGCCGACCGCAGGCCAGGCGCTTCTCAACGGCCATCAGGTGACCGGCCCGCACAAGGAACGCGGCGTGGTGTTCCAGCAGGGCGCGCTGTTCGAATGGATGACGGTCGCCCAGAACGTGAGCTTCGGCCCGCGCATGTGCGGCGTGCCGCGCGCCGAGATCAAGCAGACGGTCCAGCGCCTGCTCGACACCGTGGCGCTCAGGGACTTCGCCGACAAGCCGGTCTATCAGCTTTCCGGCGGCATGCAGCAGCGCGTGGCGCTGGCGCGGTGCCTCGCGAACGACCCGGACGTGATCCTGATGGACGAGCCGCTGGGCGCGCTGGATGCGCTCACGCGGGAGAAGATGCAGGGTCTCGTGCTCAAGCTCTGGAAGGAGACCGGCAAGACCGTCATCCTGATCACCCATTCGGTCGAGGAGGCGCTCTTCCTCGGCGAACGCCTGGTGGTCATGGCGCCGCGCCCCGGCCGCATACACAAGGAGTACGCACTCCCCTTCGCCGATCAGGGGGTCGAGGGCGATGCGCGCACAATCAAGGCCCGGCCCGACTTCATCGACGCCCGCGAGGAGATCCTCTCCATGATCTGGGAGATGGAGGAGGAGATCATGGGCGGCG
>JAPPKP010000230.1:2955-11062 GCA_028819955.1 Rhodospirillaceae bacterium
CTGTGGCTGGGGATCGACGAGGTGGCCAAGATCTTCCTGCTCTTCCTGGCGGCACTCTTCATCATGCTGATCGCGGCCCGCGCCGGCGTAAGCTCGGTGCAGATCTCCAAGGTCCATGCGGCCTACTCGCTGGGTGCGTCGAAGTTCCAAGTGCTGCGCCACGTCATCCTGCCAAACGCGTTGCCCGAAATCTTCACGGGCTTGCGGATCTCCATGGGGGTGTGCTGGGGGACGCTGGTCGCGGCCGAGCTGGTGGCCGCAGACCAGGGCGTCGGCTCGATGATGATGATCGCGAAGAACTTCCTTCAGACCGACGTGGTCGTGATCGGCATCATCATCATCGGCGCGATCGGCTTCGCCATCGAGATGTTCATGCGCCTGCTGGAATCGTGGTTGATCCCCTGGAAGGGGAAGGGTTGAGCCCGCGCCCCTGCTGGGGAACGGGAAGGTGGCACGACGGCCGAGCATCGCCGCCGTGCGGCAATGAAAGGAACGGGAACGTATCGCGATGAAAATGACGACTGAAGAGGCCTTCGTGAAGGTGCTGCAACGGCACGGGATCGAGCACGTGTTCGGCATCATCGGCTCTGCCTTCATGCCGATATCGGACCTCTTCCCGAAGGCCGGAATCACATTCTGGGACGTGGCGCACGAGAGCAACGCCGGCTTCATGTGTGATGGCTACACCCGCGCCTCCGGCAAGATTGCCATGTGCATCGGCCAGAACGGCCCGGGCATCACCAACCTCGTGACTCCCGTGAAGACCGCGTACTGGAACCATACCCCGCTGCTGCTGGTGACCCCCCAGGCAGCCAACAAGACCATCGGCCAGGGCGGCTTCCAGGAAGTGCCGCAGATGGCGCTGTTCGAGGAGATGGTCTGCTACCAGGAGGAGGTGCGCGACCCCTCCCGCATGGCCGAGGTGCTCAACCGGGTGATCGAGAACGCGGTGCGCCAGTCGGCGCCGGCGCAGATCAACGTGCCCCGCGATCTCTGGACCCAGGAGGTCGATATCGAGCTGCCGCCGATCGTCCACCTGGAGCGCCCGGCAGGCGGCGAGGCCTCTGTCGGGGAAGCCGCGCGGCTTCTGTCGCAGGCCCGCTTCCCGGTGATCCTCGCTGGCGGCGGCGTGGTGATCGGGGACGCGATCGACGAGTGCCGGGCGCTGGCCGAACGCCTGGATGCTCCAGTCTGCTCCGGCTACCAGCACAACGACAGCTTCCCCGGCTCACACCCACTGGCCGTCGGCCCCCTCGGCTACAACGGCTCCAAGGCCGCGATGGAGCTGATCGCGCAGGCTGATGTGGTACTGGCGCTCGGCACCCGTCTCAACCCTTTCTCCACCCTGCCGGGCTACGGCATCGACTACTGGCCCAGGGACGCGGCGATCATTCAGGTGGAGCTGAATCCGGACCGCATCGGTCTTACCAAGAAGGTCACGGTCGGGATCTGCGGCGATGCTAAGAAGGTGGCGCGGCAGCTTTGCGACCGGCTCTCCAGCACCGCCGGCGACGCAGGCCGCGAGGAGCGCCGGTCGGCGATCCACCAGACTCGGTCCGCTTGGCTCCAGACCCTCGCCAGCATGGACCACGAGGACGACGATCCGGGCACCACCTGGAATGTGGACGCACGGACGCGCGAGCCGGATCGGATGTCAGCGCGGATGGCGTGGCGCGCCATCCAGGACGGCCTGCCGAAGGACGCCATCATCTCGTCCGACATCGGCAACAACTGCGCCATCGGCAACGCCTATCCGACCTTCGAGGAGGGACGAAAGTACCTCGCACCCGGCCTCTTCGGCCCCTGCGGCTACGGCTTCCCCGCCATCCTCGGCGCCAAGATCGGCTGCCCGGACGTGCCCGTCGTGGGCTTCGCCGGCGACGGCGCCTTCGGCATCTCCATGAACGAGATGACGTCGATGGGGCGCGAGGGGTGGCCCGCGATCACCATGGTGGTCTTCCGCAACTACCAGTGGGGCGCGGAGAAGCGCAACTCGATCCTCTGGTACGACAACAACTTCGTCGGCACGGAGCTCAATCCCGACCTGAGCTTCGCCAAGGTCGCGGACGCGTGCGGGCTGAGGGGCGTCGCGGTGAGCACGATGGAGGAGTTGACCACGGCGCTCCGGGAGTCGTGCGAGGCGCAGGCCGACGGTGTCACCACCTTCATCGAGGTCATCCTGAACCAGGAGCTGGGCGAGCCCTTCCGCCGGGATGCCATGAAAAAGCCGAACATCGTGGCAGGCATCGACGGCAGCGACATGCGCCCCCAATAGTGGACATCGTCGAGCGCCTGATCGCGCGAGCTAAGCAACGTCGGCGCACCGTCGTCCTGCCCGAGGGCGACGACCCGAGAATCCTTCAGGCGGCGAGGCGCCTGCATGACGAGGGCATCGCCCGACCCACATTGGTCGGCGCACGCGCGGCACTGGAAGAGACCGCCGCAGCGGCCTGCGTCTCGCTCGATGCGATCGAGAGCGTGGCGCCGGCGGAGAGCGGCGCGCTCGACGGCTACGCGGCGCTCTACCTCCGAGGCCGGCCCAAGGCCAGCGAGCGGGTGGCGAAGCGGCTGCTCGCGAAGCCGCTGTTCTACGCGGCGATGGCCGTGAGGGCCGGGGACGCCGATGCGCTGGTGGCGGGCGCGAGCCAACCCACGGCGCGAGTGATCGAGGCCGGTCTCATGTCTGTGGGCCTCGCTGACGGCATCGCGACGCCGTCGAGCTTCTTCATCATGGTGCCCCGCGACGGCGGCGACCCACTCGTCTTCGCCGACTGTGCGGTCAACGTCGATCCGGACGCCGACGCACTCGCGGACATCGCCATCGCATCCGCCGCCAGCGCCGAGCGTCTGCTCGGGGTCACCGCGAGGGTGGCGATGCTCTCCTTCTCCACCCACGGCAGCGCGAAGCACGAGCGGGTCGAGAAGGTGCGCCGTGCCGTGGAGATCGTGCGCGCGCGGGCGGCGGCCATCGCCGTCGACGGCGAGCTTCAGGCGGACGCCACGCTCGTGCCGCGGATCGCAGCCCTCAAGCTCAAGAGCTCGAGCGAAGTCGCGGGCAGGGCCAACGTGCTCGTCTTCCCGGACCTCGACGCAGGCAACATCGGCTACAAGCTCTGCGAGCACTTGGGCGACATGCGCGCGATAGGCCCGTTCCTGCAAGGCTTCGCGCGGCCGCTCTGCGACCTCTCTCGCGGGGCGACAGTCGACGACATCGTGGCCGCCGCGGCGATCACCGGGGCGATGGCCTGACCGCTCGCCCCCGCTCGCCGATGGGGACGTAGTCCCGCGCCTCGGGCCCGGTGTAGAGCAGGCGCGGGCGGATCAGGATGTTGTTCTCCAGCTGCTCCATCGCCTGTACGGTCCAGCCCGGTATCCGGCCGATGGCGAAGATCGGCACGAACAGGTCCTCCGGAATCCCGTGCAGGTAGTAGACGACACCCGCATAGAAATCGACGTTCACGTTGACGCCGTGCCGGGCGTAGGGCCGCATCGCCTCCACCAGCGCTTCGAGGATCGCGTGCCAGTGCGGTTCCCCCATCTCCTCTGAAAGGCGCCTCACGCCTTCGCGCATGTGCCGGGCCCGCGGGTCTTCGGCCCGGTAGACCCGGTGGCCGAAGCCCATGATCGGCTCGCGCGCCTTCCGCTTCGCCTTGACGTAGGCCGCCGCCTTGGCCGGGTCGCCGATCTCCTTGGCCATGCGCATCACGTTCTCGGCCGCGCCGCCGTGGGCGGGACCGGAGAGCGCGGCCATCGCTGCGGTGATGCCCGCGTGCAGGTTCGCATCGGTGCTGACCACGACCCGCGCGGTAAACGACGACGCGTTGGAGCCGTGCTCGGCGTGCAGCACCATGTCGGTGTCCATCAGCGCGCAGGCGTCCTCGCTCGGCGCTTCCCCCTTGAGCATGTAGAGGAAGTTCGCTGCATGGCCGAGCTCCGGGCTGGCCGGCACCGGCTCCCGGCTCTGGCGAATGTGGTGGTGCGCGGCGACGATCATCGGCACCTGGGAGGTGAGGCGGATGCCTTTGCGCCGGGTCGCCTCCAGTGAGTTGTCGCCGGTCTCGGGATCGCTGGCGGCAAGCGCGGAGACTGCGGTCCGCAGCACGTCCATGGGGTGCGAGTCCTTCACCGCGCGGATGATGTCGCGGATCGCGCCGGGCAGCATCCGTGCCTCCTTCAACGTGCCGTCGAAGGCGTCGAGCTCGGCGCGCGTCGGCAGCTCTCCGTGCAGCAAGAGGTAGGCGGTCTCTTCGAAGGACGAGTGCTGCGCGAGATCGTGGATGGAGTACCCGCGATAGCGAAGCTCACCGGCTCGGCCGTCGATCAGCGTGGTCGGCGAGCGGTCGAAGCACAGGTCCTTCAGGCCGCGATGCACCTCGGGCTGGTTCGCATCCGTCATGACCCTCTCCCCTTCCGCCTGTCGTCGATTTGAATGCTAGCCGTCGAGACTGGCCGCGCAATTGCGAGCTCAGCCTAGCGCCGAGCGAAGCGCGCGTCCGACCTCGGACGGAGTGTCGAGCACCTCCACCCCCGCCGCTTCGAGCGCCGTGCGCTTCGATGCGTAGGTTCCCCTGCCGCCCATTACGATCGCGCCCGCGTGCCCCATTTTCCTGCCCGGCGGCGACGCGGCGCCCGCAATGAAGGCGACGACGGGCTTGACCATGTCGCGCGCGTAGTCCGCCGCGTCCTCCTCCATCGTCCCGCCGATCTCGCCGACCACCACGACCGCATTGGTGCGCTCGTCGGCATCGAGTTCCTGCAGCGCGTCACGGGTTGTGGTGCCGACGATCGGGTCGCCGCCGATGCCGATGAAGGTGGATTGTCCAAACCCCGCCTGCGCCAGGTTGAGGCAGACCAAGGTGCCGAGACTGCCGCTACGAGAGATCACACCAACCCGACCAGGTCGAAAGACGTCGGCCTCGAACGCCGGCATGAAGCCGACGAAGCACTCGCCGGGGGTGACCAGGCCGGCGGTGTTGGGCCCGAGGACGGCGGCACCATTCGCCCGCGCCATCGCCAGCAGCTCCATCACGTCCTGCACCGGCACGTGCTCGGTCAGGATGACGAGGCGTGCGCATCCCGCCTCGATGGCGTCCTGCGCCGCCGTCTTCACCCGGAGCGGCGGAATGAACAGGACCGAAACATCGAAACCCGCCTCGCGCATCGCCTCGCCGGCGCTCGCAAAGATCGGCACGCCGCAGTGCCGGGTTCCGGCCTTTCTGGGGTTCACGCCGGCCACGATGCGCGTACCGTACGCCTGCATGCGCTCGGTCCAGTACGTGCCCTGCTTCCCCGTGATCCCCTGAACGAGCACGCGGTCTGCGCCGCACACGATCATGAGGAGGCTTCCGCATCCCGGGCCGCAGCGATGGCAGCGACAATCGCCCCGTCCATCGTCTCGTAGGGAGTCACACCGAGCCGTTCGCGCAGCATCGCCTGTGCCTGAGCCGAGCCCGTACCGCGCACGCTGAAGAACACTGGAATGGTTGGCTTGAGTGCCTCCCAGGCGTCGAGCAATCCGCCGGTCATCACGTCGGTGCGCGCGAAGGCTCCGCAGAAGTTCACCAGGAGACACTTGACCTTGGGGCTGTCGAGCACGAGCTCCAAGGCCGGCCTGGCCCTGGTGTACGCTTCGCCGCCGATTTCCAGAAAATTGGCTGGCCGCCCGCCATTATGCGCGATTGCGTCCATGGTGGTCATGGCGAGCCCGGCGCCGTTGGCGAGCACGCCTATGTCGCCGTCGAGCTCGATGTACCGCAGTCCGAGCTCCTGGCCGCGCGCTTCCAGCGCGGTGAGTCTCTCGGGGCTCCCTGTACTGGCGAGATCCTGCCTGCGCTGACTCCCGGAATCGTCGAGGATGAACTTGCAGTCCAGCGCGAGCAGCCGCCCGTCCGCGAGCCGGGCCAGCGGATTCACTTCCAGCAGCTCGGCGTCGTTCTCGCGGTAGGCGCGATAGAGCGCGACCAGGGTCTCGGCGAGCGGCTCCTCGTCGCTGCCGAGGGCAAGGCCACCCAGCATCGCGCGCGCTGCGGCGAGGTCGAAACCTTGCAGGATGTCGATCGGCGCCTGCCGCAGACGATCCGGCTTCGACGCCGCGATTTCTTCGATATCCATGCCTCCGTCTGGCGAGACCATCACCAGCGGTCCCTTGGACACCGCGTCGTTGATAACCGCCGCGTAGTACTCCGCTACAATTTCCGCTCGCTCTTCGACCAGCACCGCCTCGACGCGATGTCCGGCGATCTTCATGCCGAGAATCTCACCAGCCATTTCGCGCGCTGCCTCAGGATGCTCCGCCGTCCGAATGCCACCGGCCGTGCCACGCTTGCCCGTCGGCACCTGGGCCTTGACCAACACCGGCACGCCGAGTGCGGAAGCAGCGGCCTCCGCCTCATCGA
Source organism: Rhodospirillaceae bacterium (assembly GCA_028819955.1). The sequence goes on from JAPPKP010000230.1 coordinate 9,351, forward strand.
CACTGCGGGCCAGGCACCCACGCGGTATCGCGATCCCCACCGCCTGCAGCAACGGCTTCGCCGCGTGCTCCTCGAAGTTCACGATGTCAGGTTCCGCATTCGCGGCCGGCTTCGCCTACTTTCCGTACTTCTTCCAGTAGGCGCCGAACAGCGCATTCTCGCTGGGCCTGTCTTCGGGGATTGGCACCGCGAGATGGGTGATGTTGAGGAAGTGCCGGTAGTTCAGGTTCTCGCTGATGCTGTTGCCCTGCCACGTCCCGCAGCCCATGGAGAGCGTGAAGTTGAGCCCGCTGTCGAAGCCCCCGCCGTTCCCGAACGTATGCGCCATGTTCACGAGCACACGCGCGGTATCAAGCTCTTCCGCAAGCCTGCGGGCATGCGCGAATTCCTCGGTATGAATGCCGACCGAGTGGCCGCGGCCCTTGACCGCCATGATCGCACGGACCTTGTCCATGGCATCGTCGAAAGTGGGCGCGCGATAGACGGTGAGCACCAGGGCGAGCTTCTCGTCGGAGAACGGATGTTCGGGGCCGATCCCCGTCTCCTCGACCATGAAGAACTTCGCGTCACCCACCTCGTCGTGGAGGCCGCATTCGGCTGCGAAGACCCGCAAATCCTTGGCGATGACCCTGCGGTTGAGATTTCCGTCCACCCAGAGGGCATGCTGGATCGCATCCTTTTCCGCCGAATTCGCCAGATAGCCGCCGGCGCGTTCCAGCGCGGGCACCGCGTCGTCGTACACGTCGTCCAGAATGATCACGGCGTTCTCCGACGAGCACGACGTGGCGTTATCGAAGCACTTGGACGCAGCAATCTTCGCCGCCGCCTCGTCCAGATTCGCGCTGGAATCGATGATGACCGGGACGTTCCCTGCGCCGACACCGATCGCCGGCGTTCCGCTGCGGTAGGCCGCCCGCACATTGCTCTGCGAGCCGGTGACGACCACGAGGTCGCAGGCCGTCATCAACGCGCTGGTGATCGCCTTGTCTACGGGCGGCGGCAGCACCTGCACCAGGTCCGGCGATACGCCGATTCTCTCCAACTCCGCCCGCATCAGCGCCACCGCACGGGTGGTCGTTGCGAGGCCCGCCGGCGACGGCGCGATGACGATCGCGTTGCGGCCTTTGATTGCCATCATCGCCTTGTTCACCGGTGTCGCGGCGGGATTGGTGGAGGGCGTCACCGCGCCCACCACGCCGACGGGCTTCGCGTACTTCACGAGCCCGAGCTCAGGCTGCTCCTCGATGATGCCGACGCTCTTCACGCGCATGAGGTCGCGCAGCGTGCCGAAGGTCTTGCGCTGGTTCTTGAGCACCTTGTCTGGCGCGTTGCCGAGGCCGGTGTCTTCGACCGCCATTGCGGCGAGGTCTTCGGCATTCTCCGGCTTGTAGAGCGCCCACGCGAGTGCGGTTACCGCCTCGTCCACCCGCGCCTGATCGGAGGCGTCGAAGGCCTCCATGGCCGCGCGCCCGCGGCGGACCAGCGCGTCCACGATTGCGAACGGGTCGCGCCCGAAGAGTTCGGCAGGCTGGCTCATCGTCGGTGTCGCCCCTCGAGTCTCTGACCTCGCGCTGAGGGCTGAGCTTGGTGCAGGTTCCGGCTTTGAATCAAGCATCTTACGTGCAGAAGGACGGACGTGCAGCAGGGGAAAAGGCCAGGTGTCGAGCACATTTTGAGTTGACCGGTTTATGTACCAGATGAGTTGACCGCTT
>JAPPKP010000377.1 GCA_028819955.1 Rhodospirillaceae bacterium
GCGGCGCCCTCGCGGAGGCGCCGGCCGCAGGCCGGCTGCCGTGAGCGAAAAGATCCAAGAGCGTTTCCGCTCATAGCGGTAGCGCTCTTGGGGCGCGCCGGCCTTGACACGCGCGCCGGGGCGCGGAGAGTGCCCAGCTATGGACGCGGACGCGATCAAGCGCGAAACCGAGCTCGTGAGGGCCGACTGGGCCGGGCGGGGGCGCCATTGGGACCGGCGGGCCGACGAGATCGCCGAGCAGGCGGCCCGCATGAACGCACCGCTGATCGAAGCGGCCGACATCGGGCCCGGCCAGCAGGTCTGCGACATCGCCACGGGCGCCGGCGAGCCCGCACTCAGCGTCGCAGCCCTGGTGGGAGCGGACGGCCGCGTCTTCGCCACCGATCTCTGTCCCGAAATGATGCTGGGCGCACGGCGCCGGGCCGCAGCCCAGGGCCTCGGCAACATCACCTTCAGGACTGCCGACATGCTGGCGCTCCCCGATGCGGATTCGGCGTTCGACCGGGTGATCTGCCGCTTCGGGCTGATGTTCTGCCCTGCACCTTCGCGCGCTGCCGCTGAAGCGCGGCGCGTGCTCAAGCCCGACGGCCGGGTGGCCTACCTGGTCTGGGGCCCGCGCGAGGAGACGACCATGTTCGTCGTCTTCGTCGCCGCCGCCGAGGCCGTGCTGGGCCCTCTCGATACGGTGGACGACGTCGACCTCGCCCGGCCGTTTTCGCTCGGCGCCCCCGGCGCGCTCGCCCAGGCGCTCACAGACGCCGGCTTGACCGAAGTGGAGGAACGCGAGGTCCGCTTCGCGCCGCGGGTGCCTGCACAGGCGCCGTTCTGGCAGGCCCAGTTCGACATGACCTTCGGCCGTGCTCTGGATGGCGCCTCGGAGGCAACGCAGAGCGCTCTGAAGGAAGCCGTGGCGGCAGGCTTCGAGCGCCTGAGAGAGGGCGACGAAGTCCCGATGGACGTGCACGTGCGGATCGGCACAGGCGTGAAGCCGGCAGACTGAGCCCGCGCCGGAACCGGCGCCGGCAGCCCTCACAAAGAAATGTGGTAAAACAGCACGTTACGCGCGACTAACGTCGTCCTGGGAAGCTGGAGCCCCGGATTTACGCGGAGTGCGCGTGCTCGCTCTCCAGCCGCGCGATCTCGTCCTTGAGCCGGAGTTTCTGGCGCTTGAGCCCCTGAATTTCGAGATTGTCGCCGCGGCCCGCGAGCGCGTCGATTTCCGCATTGAGCGACTGATGTTCGGCGCGCAACGCCTCCAGGCGCTGCGCGATCGAGTCCTGATCGGTCATTCGTCCCCCTTCATGCTGTCTAAGTCGGCGCGTCGACGCCCTGACTCCAACGATATAGTGGCAGAAGGCCGCCGCGAAAAGACGCTTGCGCGCCCGCTCTCAGATGGTCTCGAAGTAGCGCTCGTACTCCCAGGCGCTGATCTGGCTCTTCTGCCAGGCGCGCCAGAGGTTGATCTCGGCCCGGCGTGAGAGTGCATAGTGATTCACGAAGCGGTCGCCGAAAGCGCTGCGCAAGAAGGCGGAACCCTCGAAGACCTCCACCGCTCTCTCCAGGGTGGCCGGCAGCTTGGTGTAGCTCTCGTCGAGCGCCGCGTTGCCGGTGCAGAGCGGCGGCGGCTCCAGGGCGCGCTCGATCCCGTCGAGGCCGGCGGCCAGCATGCCGCCGATGATGAGATAAGCGTTGGCATCGGCGCCGGGCAGCCGGTTCTCGAAGCGCGCGCCGTGGGGCACCGGTCGGGTGATCAGCCGCAACGCCGCGCTGCGGTTGTCGTCGCCCCAGGATGCGTTCTCGGGCACCCAGTGCTGCCAGTCACGGCGCCTGAACGAGTTGATGTTGGGTGTGCAGAGCGCGACCAGCGCCGGCAGATGCTCCAGCTGGCCGGCGACGTAGTGCCTCGCGATCTCGCTCAGACCGTCTCCGCCCCAGAACGCGTTCTTGCCGCCCTGCCAGAGGCTCTGGTGGACGTGCCCGCCCGAGCCGGGCAGGTCGGCATCGAGCTTCGCCATGAAGGTCGCGATCATGCCGCGCTCGGCGCAGAGCTCCTTGAGGTAAGTCTTCGCGCGCATGGCGCCGTCGGCGGCGGCGAGCGCGGGGGCATGGGCCAGCGCAAACTCGATGGCGCCGTGGCCGAGCTCCGTGTGCATCGAAACCACCGGAGCTCCCACCTCCTCCATGCGCTGCATGAAGGTCTCGAACACGGCGCGGAGCGCAGGCAGACGCACCAGGCTGTAGGCGTTTCGCCCGCGCGAGACCGGCGAGAGGGTCGCGGGTGAGAGCGACGGGGCGTTATCGTCCACGTAGTAGACGAAGACCTCGTATTCGAGCGCGAAGCGCGGTTCGAAACCCATCTGGGCGGCCTTTTCGGCGGCACACCGGAGCATCGTGCGCGGGCACTCCGGCGTCATGGTGCCGTCGGCGTCGTGGATGTCGAGGATGGCCGCCACCGTGTCCGGCCGCCAGGGCAGCCGGCAGACGGTGGCGGGGTCCGGCTTTCCGTACACGTCGGCAAAGCCGTTCTCGTAGGACGAGAACGGCGAGAGATAGACATCGTCCGCCGTGGTCAGCCCGTAGATGATGTTCGACCAGCCGATCTCGGCCGACAGCCCCTTGTCGAGCGCAAGCAGCTTGCCGCGCAACCCGCCATCCAGGTCCGGCGTCTCGACCTGGACGAAGCGGACGCCTTCGGCGCGCATCCGCTCGCGCAGCGCTGCCAAGCCCTCGTTCGCCGTGCCGCTCATTGCGTTTTCCCCACGCCGGCCGTCGTCGGCTTCTCATAGCCCACACTGGTATAGGCCCGCTCCGGCACCAGCGCAGGATCCTTGTAGACCGACCAGCGGCAGACGCCGCCGTGCCGCGCCTCGGGCCAGGTGGGCGGGTCGATCACCCGCGTCGGGTAGCCGAAGCGGCGGATCGGCATGCGCTGATTGAGCTGGCAGCAGTGGACGCAGTAGATGCAGACGCCGGTCTTGCCCCAGGCCCAGTCATGGGCTTCGGTGGTCACGGCGAAGCCGTAGGGCGGCGCCATGCGCGGGCCTTCGGGATTGTCCTCGCGGTAGGTGCGCCCGCCGGAGCCGCAGGGGTCGAAGCTCAGCACCCAGCGGTCGTGCTCTTCCTCGATCTCGATGGCGCCCATGCGCCCCGGCCCGCTCAGATGGCCGCGTAGCGAAAGCGCGGCGACCAGGATCAGCCGGTGCATCGAGCGGGACCACGGGTGTGTCGCGGTGTCGTAGACGTCGTAAGTCTCGTACATCGGCGCCATCAGCTCGTCCCATAGCGGGCCGATGCGGCGCTCGCCCAGGTGGTGGACCATGAGGTCGAGCATCCCGTAGACCAGATCGCAGCCCCGGTCGTGGGTCTCGAGCCAGAGCGTGCGGGCGCGCTCCAGGCTCGCGCGAGCCGCGGCTGCATCGCCGGCGCGGCAGTCCGCCTCGACCTCGTCGATTGCGGCGGTGTAGGCGGCCCAGCCCGCGTGGATGTCGAAGGGTTCTCCCGCATCCCCGGCCAGCAGCGCATGCAGCCGGGCCTCGCCCGCCGCGATCTCGGCTTCGTCGACGCCCTCGCTGGCGAGCGTGTCCCTGATCTGGTCGGCCCAAAGGGCGTAGAGCTCGTAGCCCTCGAGCGCTTCCTCGACCGTATGGCGGGCGAGCGCCGCGGCGTCGTCGAAGCGCCCGTCGTCGAGCGCCGCGGCTGCCAGCGCGTATGAGGACGCGGCATGCTCCGCCCAGCCGCCGGCGCGCACCGGGTGCCCGACGATGGGATCGTCAACGAGCGGCCCCGCAGCGCCTCGGATCGCCTCCCCAGCCACGCTTTGTCCTAGCCGTACTGCAGTCCACTGCTCCGCGGCGCCGCGGGGCTGCCGCAGGGTAGAAAATCTGCTCCGTCGGGTAAAGGAGGCTGCGCGTGAGTGCGAATTCAGCCTTCGGTCCGCTCCACCGTCAGCACCTGCTTGCCGACCACGCTGCGGTTGCGGAATCCGTCCAGCGCCGCAGGCGCCTCTTCAAGCGGCATGCGGCGGGAGACGAGAGGCTTCAGCGCGCCTTCCTCGTACCAGCGGAAGAGATCGTCGAAATAGGCGCGGTTCGCAGCGCGGTCGCGCTGGGCAAAGGCGCCCCAGGCGACGCCGACCACGCTGATCTCCTTGAGCAGAACGATGTTGGTCTTGGCCTCGGCGATGCGGCCGGAGGCGAAGCCGATAACCAGCAACCGGCCGTTCCACGCGATGCAGCGCATGGACGCATCGAAGATGTCGCCGCCCACCGGGTCGTAGATCACGTCGGCCCCGCGCCCGTCGGTCAAGGCCTTGACCCGCTCGCGCAAGTCCTCGGTACGGTAGTTGATCAGGTGGTCGGCGCCGTGCGCATGCGCGAGCGCAAGCTTCTCTTCGCTGCTGGCGGCCGCGATCACCGTTGCGCCGAGCCGCTTGCCGATCTCCACCGCAGAGAGCCCGACCCCGCCCGAGGCTCCTTGCACCAGCAGCGTCTCGCCCCGGGCCAAGGCCGCGCGCCCGACGAGCGCGTGGTAGCTGGTTCCGTAGACCACGGGGAAGGCCGCTGCGACATCGAACGGCATGGCATCGGGGATGGGAATCACACACTCTGCCGGCGCCACCACCTCTTCGGCCATGCAACCGAAGGGCATGTAGGCCAGCACCCGGGTACCCGGTGCGGGCGCGTCCACCCCAGGCCCGCACTCGGTGACGATCCCTGAACATTCGAGGCCGGGGCTGAAGGGGAAGGGCGGCCTGACCTGGTACTTGCCTTCGATCAGCAGGAGATCGGGGAAGTTCACGCCGGCTGCGTGCACGGCAATGCGGACGCTGCCCGGCGCGAGCGCAGGCGGCTCCACGTCTTCGAACGCAAGTGTCTCGGGCGGGCCGAAGGCCTTGCAAACAACCGCTTTCATGGCTTGACGTCTCGTGAACGGCGGGCTGAACGGAAGGGGCGGGTGCTTCTCAGTCCAGCACCGTTCCGTCGCGGGCGAGCGGGGGCGCTATGGTGCCGCCGTCGAATTCCACCGTGGCGATCAGCTCGACCGAATGGTTCACCGCCAGCCCCCGGCAGCCGATGGCTGCGCGCGTCGGCATCAGACGCCGGCCGTATAGCTCGACCAGCAGGTCGACGGCGCCGTTGATGACGCGCGGCTGATCGACGAAATCCGGGCCTGAGTTCACGTAGCCGGTCAGATGCAGCATCCGGTGCATGCGGTCGAGGTCGCCCAGCGCATACTTGATCAGGCCGAGGTAGCAGAGCATGCAATGGCGCGCCGCCTCGTAGCCCTCCTCGATGGTGCGGTCCTCGCCGAGGATGCCCGGAAGATAGGGCTTGCCGTCCTTCATGGGCGTGCAGCCCGAGAGATAGAGCACGCGCCCGAGGGCATGGTGCGAGACGTATTTCGCAGCCGCGGGGTTGGTGCCGTAGCTGTCTTCCAGCCGGGGGAGCGTCAGGCCCGCGGCTTCGATTTTCTGTTCGATGGTCATGGGCCGAGCATGGTGCGCGTCGGTGGCCAAGTCAACGACGGGCCGGCGCTTCGGCTATACTCGCGCCATGGGCAAGCCCGAGGCCACGAGCGATGACGACGACCCGGCCGCACTGGCCCGCCGCTTCCTCGACCTCTGGCAGGAGGAGACCGCCGGGACCGGCCGGGACAAAGGCCCCGGCGCGCTCACGCTCCGCCTCGCCTCCCTGCACCTCGCCCAGCTCGCAGGCGGCGGCGAGGCAGGGGGCTTGAATGCCGGCGCCGGCGCCGCGGCTGGGGCCGAGGCCGCTGCCGCTCCATCTGGGGATGGCGCTCAGCGTCTGGCTGAGCTCGCTCTCCGCCTTGCGGCATTCGAGGAGCGGATTGCTGAGCTGGCGGCACGCGGACCGGGCGCAGGCGACGGCCCTCCAGGAGGCGCTGACACAGGCCGATCCTGAGGCCCTGGCGCGCGCGCTGGGTGCCGAGACGGCGGGACGCATCGGCACCTTCCTCGCCGGCATCGATGGCTACCGCGCACACCCCTACCGGCGCCGCCTGCAAGACCCGCCGGTGCTCTGGCAGGCCGGCACGACGCGGGTGCTGGCTTTCGGCGGGGATGCGGCGGGGGCGCCCGTGCTGCTCGTGCCTTCGCTCATCAACCGCGCCTACATCCTCGATCTCACGGCGCAGCGCAGCTTCGCCCGCTATCTGCGGGAGCGGGGCTTGCGCCCTTACCTGCTCGACTGGGGGGCGCCGGGCGCGGACGAGCGAGCGTTCGGGCTCGACGACTACATCCTGGGCCGGCTCGCCCCGGCGCTGGAGGCGGTGCGCCGCGGCGCGGGCCGGCCAGTCGTGCTCGCCGGCTACTGCATGGGGGGCACGATGGTGCTGCCGCTCGCCGCCCGGTCGAGTGTAGCGACGCTGATCCTGCTGGCGACGCCCTGGGATTTTTGGGGCGACGGCCGCCATCAGGCGCGGCTGATCGCGAACCATCTGCCGGGACTGACCGCCCTGATCGACGGTCTGGGGCAGCTGCCGCCCGATGCTCTCCAGGCCATGTTCGCCGCGCTCGACCCGCTGCTGGCGGCGCGCAAGTTCACCGCCTTCGCAGCGCTTCCTCCCGCTTCGGCCGCCGCGCGCAACTTCGTCGCGCTGGAGGACTGGCTCAACGACGCCGTGCCGCTCACCGGCCCCGTCGCCCGCGCCTGCCTGGAAGACTGGTACGGCGCGAATGCGCCCGCACGAGGGACTTGGCGCGTGGGCGGCGAGCCCGTGCAGCCTGAGCGCGTCACCTGCCCCGCGCTCAATGTCGTGCCGGCGCGCGATCGCATCGTCCCGCCCGCTTCGGCAGAAGCGCTGAGTGAGGCGCTCCCCGATGTGGAAACCTGGCGCCCTCCGCTCGGCCACATCGGCATGATGGCCAGCCCCCGCGCCAAGCGCCTGCTCTGGCGCAAGCTCGCGGACTGGATTTCTGCCCACGCCACCGCTTGAAAATGCACGGGCGCAGGCGCATATGAGGCGCGCGCGCCGCCGAGGAGTCGGTTCCCGGCGGCGCGGCGCATTACCGGGAGAGAGAAGATGAGTCGGGTCGCACTGGTGACGGGCGGAACGCGTGGTATTGGCGGCGCCATATCGCTCGCGCTGAAGAACAACGGCTGCAAGGTGGCCGCCAACTACAACGCCAACGACGAGGCGGCCGAGCGCTTCCGCGAGGTCACCGGCATCGACGTCTACAAGTGGGACGTGAGCGACTTCGCGGCCTGCGAGGCGGGCATCGCCCAGATCGAGCATGACCTGGGCCCCATCGACATCCTGGTGAACAACGCTGGCATCACGCGCGACGGCACTCTCCAGAAGATGACACCGGACAGATGGCAGGCGGTGCTCGATACGAATCTCGGCTCCTGCTTCAACCTCTGCCACGCCACCTTCCCCGGCATGCGGGCGCGCAAGTTCGGCCGCGTGGTCAATATCGGCTCGATCAACGGCCAGGCCGGCCAGTACGGCCAGGTCAACTACGCCGCCGCGAAGTCCGGCATCCACGGCTTCACCAAGGCGCTGGCGCAGGAAGGTGCGCGCCACGGCATCACCGTGAACGCAGTGGCACCGGGCTATGTCGATACCGAGATGGTGCGTGCGGTGCCCGAAGCGGTGCTGGAGAAGATCGTCGCCAGTATCCCGGTGGGCCGGCTCGGCCGTGCCGAGGACATCGCGCGCGCGGTACTCTTCCTCACCGCAGACGACGCCGATTTCATCACCGGGTCGACGATCTCGGTGAACGGCGGCCACCACATGTACTGACGGGTGGTCGGTCTATTCAGGCTGCCCCATCTGCCCAGGGGGCCGACGGCGTTGACCGGATGAACTGCATCACGCAGGGTATGGCAGGCAAGCGATTGACGTTTCGGGATTCCGCAGTTTGACCGAGGACGCTCTGCAGACGAGGAGATATGGCCGAAGCGTCGTCTCTCCACCTCCCCGCGGCGAATCGAAGCGTTCTTCGAAGCCCGGCCATATCCGAATCGACGATCTCGACAAAGAGCCATTCGCGAACATCTCGAAGTCCCTACTGCTGAGTGGAGACGCCCAAGAGGCGCTCAAGCTCTTGCCCGACGAATCGGTTCAAACCGTGCTTACTTCGCCCCCCTACTGGTCTCTGCGAGATTATGAGGTCGAGGACCAGATCGGCCGGAACGACAGCCTCGATTCATACATCGAGAGTATTGTGAGCGCGTTCGAGGAAGTTAGGCGTGTACTACGAGTAGACGGGACGGTGTGGTTGAATGTGGGCGACTCCTACACGTCAGGTAACCGCAAGTACCGAGCTCCGGATCGAAAGAATCGCGCCCGCGCCATGGCGGTGCGGCCGCCGACGCCGGATGGACTGAAGCCCAAGGATCTGATCGGCGTTCCATGGAGGCTGGCTTTCGCGCTTCAGGATATGGGGTGGTGGGTTCGTAGCGAGATAGTCTGGCACAAGCCGAATGCGCATCCGGAATCGGTTCGGGATCGCCCAACAAAAGCACATGAGACCGTATTTCTCTTGTCGAAGGAGAAGGACTACTACTACGATATTGGGGCGGTTCGTGGTCCGCGAGGCCGTCGCCTCAGGACCGTCTGGGAGTTGCCTACTGAACCGGTGAAGCGTGAGAGCGGTTGGGGTGACGATCATCCCGCAATGATGCCCCTCTCGCTTGCACGACAGTGTGTGACGCTCACTACCCGTGACAATAGCGTCGTTCTCGATCCTTATGCGGGCTCGGGAACGACGCTCTTAGCGGCACGTGACTTAGGGCGCCTGTGGGTTGGCGTCGAAATCAAACCGTCATTCGTGGACTTAATCGAGTGTCGGATAGCCGGCCCGTGACGCTCGACGAACTCAAGGCAACACTCGATACGTTTTCTCCGGTCAAGATCGCGTTCGTCGCGCGCGTCATGGAGTCTCTCGCCAATCCGCCTAACTCAACAATCAAACAGCCTGGAACTTGGCTGACGAGTTCTGCGGAATGGATCGAGTATTTCGGTCTTGCCCTGTCGGTTCACCACAGCGCTACTACCGAGCCTTTGGGTCTAACCGCATTCGAAGCTGTGTTCAGGAACGCCTGCGATCATGTTGGTTGGCCCACCGACCCGCCGGGATCCAGGACTCGTAGATTCGTCGACTTGACCGTTCGACCGACTGGAGAACTGGAGAGGAGGCTGTCGCTCAAGTCGACTGCCGCGCAACGACTGTCGAACACGTCTCTTCACATCTCGAAGCTCACGGAAGCCGCTTGGGTGCAGGATGCCCGGACGGCTAGAGATCGCAGGAGTCGGACGCAGGCGCTGTTTCGGCAATACCGGTCAGCAGTAACTCACATCGTCATGCTGCGGGCATTCCGCGAGGCACAGGACGAAGTGCCAAGCCGCTATCAGCTCGTCGAAATTCCAGCCAGAATCTTCAACTCTGTCCAGAGCGCTTCTTTGAGCGTCTTTGAGCGGGATGCGCCGCTAATCGATTGTGAGGTCGAGGGCAACAAAGTCGCCGTCGTCGCCATCGATAGGTCCGATGCAAAGATCACCGTCAGGCGGGTCCAGCTTTCCGCCTGCACCGTTCATGCTGAGTGGAGTCGGGGGTGACGGAGTTGCAGCCTGGCGTCAGCGTTGCCGACGGGTCGAGCACAAGATGCCTTAACCAATGGACCGACCGGACGGAGTGACAGGAGGCAAAGAGTGGGACGATTGGCACTCATCACCGGCGGCACGCGCGGCATCGGCGCGGGCATCGCGCGTGCCCTGCAGGCGGCCGGCCACCCGGTGGTGGTCAACTACCATGCCGATGAGGCGTGCGCCGCCGACTTCACCGCCGGATCGGGAATCCCGGCGCTGAAGTGGGACGTAAGCGACGGCGACGCCTGCCGGGCCGGGGTCGCCGCGATCGAGGCCGAGCACGGTCCGGTCGAGATCCTGGTCAACAACGCGGGCACGGTCTCCGACAACAAGTTCGAGAACATGACCGACGACCAGTGGCAGCGGGTGGTCCGGGTCAATCTCGACTCTGTCTATTACATGTCGAAGGCGGTCTACCCGGGCATGATGGGGCGGGGCTGGGGCCGCATCATCCAGATCGGTTCGATGAACGGCCAGGCCGGCCAGCTCAACCAGGTCAACTACGTCGCCGCCAAGGCGGGGATGCACGGCTTCACCAAGGCGCTGGCGCAGGAGGGGGCGAAACACGGGATTACGGTCAACACCGTGGCCCCCGGTTACGTCGACACCTACTTGATGCGCAACATGCCCGAGCGGATCGCGAAGAAGATCATCGAGAAGTCTCCGATCCGCCGCATGGGGTACGAGGAGGAGGTGGCCCACGCCGTGCTCTTCCTCGTGGACGACAAGGCGGCGTGGACCACCGGCTCCACCGTCACCATGAACGGCGGCACCCACATGTATTAGGGTCTTTTGTCGCTCACGGCAGCCGGCCTGCGGCCGGCGCCTCCGCGAGGGCGCCGCATTCGCGGCGGGCCGCTGTCGCGGCCTGTCGCGCGTCCGTCAAAGACGGACGCGCTCTAACCCGCCGCCCGGGCGGTCACCCGCGGTGATAGGGGTGGTCCGAGAGGATGCTCGCCGCCCGCCAGAGCTGCTCCGCCAGCATCGCGCGGGCGAGCAGGTGCGGCCACGTCATCGGCCCGAGCGACAGGACCAGGTCGGCGCGGGCGAGGGCGGGGGCCCCGTGGCCGTCCGCCCCGCCGATCAGGAAGGCCACGACGGCCGTGCCGTCGTCCCGGACGCGCCCGAGATGCGCGGCGAACGCCTCGCTGGTGAGCGCCCGGCCTGCGCCGTCGAGCGCCACGACGTGGGCGCCCTCGGGCAGTCTCTTCAGCAGCGCCGCCGCTTCGCGCCTGCGCCCGGCATCGCCGCCGCCGCCCGCGCCGACCACGACCAGCACGAGCGGCCACCGAACGCGCCGGCTGTAGGACTAGAACAAACGCAGCCCCGCATCGTACCAGCCCCCGCCCACAGCC
>JAPPKP010000391.1 GCA_028819955.1 Rhodospirillaceae bacterium
ACCCACGGGCGAGGCTTGTCGCGCCGCTCGGCCTCGGTCTCGCGCCAGGCCGCGAGCTCGCGCAGGATCGCGAAGAAGCGCCGGTCGCCGCCGCGCACCTTGATCCGCCGCCACGCCTCCTGGGGCGGCGTCTCGTAGGTGGCGGGGTCGGTGAGCGTCGCCAGCTCCTCGTCGAGCCACGAGCGCCGGCCGGTGCGCTCCAGCGTCGCCGCCAGCTTCTGGTAGACCACGCGCAAGTGGCTCACGTCGGAGAGCGCGTAGCGCAGCTGGCGGTCGGTCAGCGGGCGGCGCGCCCAGTCGGTGAAGCGCTGGGTCTTGTCGATGCGCCCGCGCGCGAGTCTGGCGACCAGCGTCTCGTAACCAACCGAGTCGCCGAAGCCGCAGACCATGGCGGCGATCTGGGTGTCGAAGAGCGGATGCGGCACCCCGCCGGCGAGCGGCAGCAGCACCTCGACATCCTGCCTGGCCGCGTGAAAGACCTTGAGCACCGGCGCGCGCACCAGCAAATCGTAGAGCGGCGCGAGGTCGATTCCGTTCGCGAGCGGGTCGACGGCGACCGGCTCACCCTCGGCCGGGCCGATCTGCAACAGGCAGAGCTTGGCGCGATAGGTGCTCTCGCGCATGAACTCGGTATCGACCGTGACGAATTCGGCCTCCCGCCACGCCGCGCAGAGCGCGGCGAGCGGGGCACTCTCGGTAATCAGCCGGGGCTTGGTCATGGGCCCTCGCCGTTCGCGAAAGCCAAGAGGTTGGGACTCACCAGCGCGGCGTCAGGCGGCGGCCATTGCGGCAGCGGGGGCTTGTCCGCCGCCTTCGGCCAGCGCGCCACTCCGCCCGGTACCGGTGATCCAGCCGCCGCCGAGCACGCGCTCGCCGTCGTAGAGGACGCAGGCCTGCCCTGGCGCGGTCGCGGGCTCCGGCTCTTCCAGCGCGACCTCGGCAGCACCGTCGGCCCGCTGCACCAGCCGTGCCGGCGCGCCGGGATGGCTGGAGCGGAGCCGCGCCACCACCGCCCGCCCCTCGCCGGGCGCCGGCGCATCGGCGCCGATCCAGGCAAGCGGGCCCGTGAAGACCCGGTCGCGCAGCAGCGCCCTCTGCGGGCCGACCACGACCTCGCGGCGCGCGGCGTCCACCGCGAGCACGTAGAGCGGATCGGGTCCTGCGATGCCGAGGCCGCGGCGCTGGCCCACGGTGTAATGGATGATGCCCTCGTGGCGGCCGAGCACCCGGCCCGCCTCGTCCACGATTTCGCCCGGCTCAGCGGCACCGGGCCGCAGCCGCTCGATCACGCCGGCATAGCGGCCGGAAGGCACGAAGCAGATGTCCTGGCTGTCCGGCTTGTCGGCGACGCCGAGGCCCAGCCGTTCCGCGTGCGTCCGCACCCTTTCCTTCGGCATGTCGCCGAGGGGGAAGCGCAGGAACTCGAGCTGCTCCTGCGTGGTGGCGAAGAGGAAGTAGCTCTGATCCCTGGCGCCATCGACCGCCCGGTGGAGCTCCGGCCCCTCCGGCCCCGCCACGCGCCGCACATAGTGGCCGGTGGCGAGCGCGTCCGCGCCGAGGTCGCGGGCGAGCGCCAGCAGGTCGCGGAACTTCACCCGCTCGTTGCAGCGCACGCAGGGGATGGGGGTCTCGCCGCGCAGGTAGGAGTCGGCGAAGTCGTCGATCACCGCCGCTCTGAAGCGCGCCTCGTAGTCGAGCACGTAGTGGCGGATGCCGAGCCGGTCGGCGACCCGGCGGGCGTCGTAGATGTCCTCCCCGGCACAGCAGGCGCCGGGGCGCGTCCGGGGCCCGCCCGCCGCATAGAGCTGCAGCGTGATCCCGACCGCCTCGTAGCCCGCCTCCGCCAACAGGGCTGCGGTGACCGACGAATCCACGCCGCCGGACATGGCGACGACCACGCGCGCGCCGCGGCCGAGGCCGAGATCGAGGGTGTCTGCGGGCATGGCGCGCACTATAGGCGCGCGCGGGAGCGGCGCAACCGCCCGTCCCACGTCCAAAGTGGGATGGAGACTATTAGATCATGCCGGGATTAACCGGGATAAGGCGGGATTTTCCGGGACAAAGCGGGATTCGCCGGGATTAAGTGGGATTCGCCGGGATAAGGCGGGATAAGGCGGGATAAGTGGGATCGAGTGGGATATGTGGGATCGAGTGGGATAAGTGGGATTGAGTGGGATAAGTGGGATGCCGAGGGGCAAGCTGGGGCGTTGCGTATTACATGCGGCAGCAGCCCGAGCGTGGGACGCGCGCTCATCGCAATGACACTGTTCAGCTCGCCCTCGCACGTCATGGCACAATCCTGGCAGGGGCGCCGAGTGCCGTGACCCGCACCATGTTTCGGGTCGCGCGTGGGTATCAGGTTGCAGCAACGTCGAGGCCGGCCTGCCAGAATGCGGCCTCCAGCCGCGTCGCGGTGCGGAAGGTGGTGGCAAGCTGCGCGAAGCGCGCGGAGCCGCCACGGCGCGCCGCGAGCGCGTCCAGCGCCTCGATCTCGGCACGCATGAACGTCTGATAGTCCTCGCCCGCGTACATCTCGATCCACGGGGCGTAGAGGTTGCCCTCGGCGCGAGCGGCAGGATCGGCGGCAAGGCGGGCGCCGATCTCGCCGTAGCCGATGACGCAGGGTGCGAGCGCGACGCGCAGATCGAGCAGATCGCCCGCGAGCCCGCGCTCCAGCACGTAGGCCGTGTAGGCGAGCGTCGCGCCATCGGCCTCGACCGCTTCGAGGTCCGCCTCCACGATCCCCCAGTCGGCGCAATAGGCGCGGTGCAGGTCCATCTCCACCTCGACCAAGGCCTTGAGACCGTCGGACGCCGCGCGGATTTCGGCCAGTGTATCCGCCTTGTAGGCGGCGAGCCCGTAGGCGCGGGCGAACTGGATCAGGAACAGGTAATCCTGCACCAGGTAGTGGCGGAACGCGGCCTCCGGCAGGGTGCCGTCGCCCAGGCCCTGCACGAAGGGGTGCTCGACGTACGCCCGCCAGTCGTCCCCGGCAGCTTCCCGGAGCCCGGCGAAAAAGCCCGCCTCTGCCTGAGTCATCGCCGCGTCTCTCACCCGGCTTGCGGGGGATAGGGCGTCGGACTCCCCTTTCCCATCACATCATGTTGCTGGTTTCGGCCGGCAGCGTCACCACGAGCCCGTCCAGCGCCTCGGTGATGACGATCTGGCAGCCGAGGCGCGACGTGCGCGTGAGGCCGAGCGCGAGGTCGAGCATGTCCTCCTCGTCCTCGCACTTCTCCTCGAGCCTGCTGTACCAGGCGGGGTCGACGATGACGTGGCAGGTGGAGCACGCCATCGCGCCCTCGCAGGCGCCCTCGATGTCGATGCCGTGGCGGAACGCGATGTCCAGCACGGAGTCGCCGATGGGCGCCTCGACCTCGCGGCGGGTGCCATCGGGGTCGATGAAGGTCATGGTGGGCACCGGAGGGTTGCTGCCTATCCTGCGGCGGCTGAGACGCCGGCCTTCCAGCGGTTGGTGAGGCCCGCATAGAGCGCCCGCCAGGCGCCCAGGAAGCGCTCGATCTCGTCCTCGGTCGTGGCCCATCCCATGCTGACCCGGATGGCGCAGCCGCCGATGCCGTCGGGCGCGCCGAGCGCGCGCAGCACATGACTGGGTTCCACCTTGCCGGAGGAGCAGGCGGAGCCCGCGCTCACCGCGACGCCCGCGAGATCGAGGCCCATGACCTGCGTCTCGCTCTGCACGCCCGGCATGGTGAGGCAGCTGGTGTTGGGCAGGCGCTCGGCCCCTTCGCTGAAGATGACGACGTCGGGCTCGGTCTCGCGCAGCCGCGCCTCCAGCCGGTCGCGGAGCGCAGCGATCTCGTCCGCCCTTGCGAGGTCGTCCCGGGCGAGGGCGGCAGCCGCGCCGAAGCCGACGATGCCGGCCGCGTTCTCGGTGCCGCCGCGCAAGCCCCGCTCCTGCCCCCCGCCGGTGATGAGGGGCGCGATATCCAGCCCCGAACGCACGACCAACGCACCGATCCCCTTCGGGCCGGCGAACTTGTGGGCGGCGACACTCATCATGTCGACACCGAGTCCGGCGAAGGACACCGGAATCCGACCCGGCGCCTGCACCGCGTCGCAATGGACCAGCGCACCCGCAGCCCGTGCCCGCGCCGCGACCTCGGCGACCGGCTGAATCACGCCGGTCTCGTTGTTGGCGAGCATCACCGAGACCAGCGCCTCCGGCCCATGATCCCCAAGCGCCTCGTCGAGCGCGCCCAAATCGAGCACCCCGTCGCCATCCACCGGGAGGACGACCGGGTCGTCCGCCACGGCTTCGGCCGTGCGCAGGATCGCCGGATGTTCGATGGCGCTGACGATGAGCGCTCGCCGGCCTGCGCCGCGCAGCGCGGTGTTGTTGGCCTCGGTGCCGCCTGCGGTGAAGACCAGCTCCGCCGGCGTGCAGTCGACCAGGGCCGCGATCTGCTCGCGCGCGTCCTCGATGCGCTTGCGCACGTCGCGGCCGAAGCCGTGGACCGACGACGGATTGCCGGCCAGCAGCATCGCCTCGGCCACCGCCTCAACCACCGCCGGCTTGATCGGCGCCGTGGCGTTGTAGTCGAGATAGATCGGGCCCGAACCGCTCATTCCGCCGCCTGCTCCATCAGTCCACGCCCGCTGCCCGAGAGCCGGTCGCTCATGCCGAGCACCCGGCGCGTACAGACGTCTTCGAGCGAGACCGCGCTGAGAAAGCCGTGGATGTGGATGCCGAGCTCATCCCACAGGTCGTGGGTCACGCAGCGGCTCGCGTCCTTCATGCAGCCCCTGCCGGAGCCCGGCGGGCAGCGCGTCGCGCGCAGATTCTCGTCAACCGCCACCACGATGTCCGCGATGCGGAGCTCCGCCGCAGGCCGCGCCAGCCGGTAGCCCCCGCCCGGCCCGCGCGCGCTCCGCACCAGGCCCGCGCGCCGCAGCCGGCCGAAGAGCTGCTCCAGGTAGGACTGGGAGATGTCCTGCCGGGCCGCGATCTCGGCGAGGGTCACGGGCTCTGCCTCGCCCGCGCCGCCCGAGCGCATCGCGAGCTCCGCCATCGCCATCACCGCGTAACGGCCCCTGGTGCCGAGCTTCACGGGCCGCTCCTAGCCGCCTGCAGCACGGCGGCCGAGCGGTGTTGCAGCCTCCTCGGGTTCGTCGTCTGACGACGGCGCGGCCTCGGGTTGCGCGGCGGCGGCCTGCTCCAGCTCCTCCACGCGCTCCCTCAGGGTGCGGACCTCGGCCAGCAGCTTGTCGACCGCCCGCGTGGTCGGATCGGCGATATCCGGCGACGGCGTGCCGTAGGCATCGAACGACGACGCCTCCGGCTTCGCCGCGGTAGGGCCTGCGGCCCGCGCCGGAATGCCCACCATGGTGGCGCCGGGCGGCACGTCCTTCAGCACCACCGCGTTGGCGCCGATGCGCGCATCGCGCCCCACCGTGATCGGCCCCAGCACCTGGGCGCCCGCTCCCACCACGACGCCGTCGCCCACGGTCGGATGCCGCTTGCCCGGCGACCAGGTAACGCCGCCGAGGGTCACCTGGTGATAGAGCGTCACGTCGTCGCCGATCACCGAGGTCTCGCCGATGACCACACCCATGCCGTGGTCGATGAAGAGGCGGCGGCCAATCTGGGCGCCGGGATGAATTTCGATGCCCGTAACCATGCGGCCGACGTGGGAGACGAAGCGGCCAAGCAGGCGGAAGCCGCTTTGCCATAGCCAGTGCGACACGTGATAGAAGAGCAGCGCGTGGAAGCCCGGATAGCAGAAAAACACCTCGATTCGGGAGCGGACCGCCGGATCGCGGCCGAACACGCAGCCGATGTCTTCCCAAATACGCTTGAACATGGTGCAGCCGTCCGTATATCAATGGCCGGCGCGGAACGCCGCCGCCGGCCATTATACCCGTGTGACGGACGGGATATAGAGTTCCCGACTCCTGGGGTCAAGTATATCCGCCGCGATGCGAGGCGGGGAGAGGCAGGCCGCCATGCGTCGGCGGCAACGGTCGCGCCGCGATCCTGTGCAGCAGTGTTGGGAGCCCATGAGTCGCCCATGCCGGAAGTGATGATCAACGGGCCGGAGGGCCGTCTCCAGGCGCGCTACAACCAGGCCGAGGACCCCCGCGCGCCCATCGCGCTGATGCTGCACCCGCACCCGCAGCACGGCGGCACGATGAACAACAAGATCGTCCACGCGCTCTACCACGCTTTCCTCCGGCGGTCGTTCTCGGTCATCCGCTTCAACTTTCGCGGCGTCGGCCGCTCCCAGGGGCAGTACGACCACGGGCAGGGCGAGCTGAGCGACGCCGCCTCGGTTCTCGACTGGCTGCAGATACAGAATCCCGGTGCCGACCGCTGCTGGATCGCCGGCTTCTCTTTCGGCGCCTGGATCGCCATGCAGCTCCTGATGCGCCGGCCGGAGATCGAAGGATTCGTCGCCGTCTCGCCGCCGGCCAACAAGTTCGACTTCACCTTCCTCGCGCCGTGCCCGTCGTCGGGCCTGATCGTCCACGGCGGGGCCGACGATCTGGTGCCCGAGCCCGAGGTTGCGGAGCTCGCGAAGAAGCTGCAGAGCCAGCGCCAGATCGAGATCGACTACGACGTGATCGAGAGCGCCGGTCACTTCTACGAGCGCGAGCTCGACGCCCTGTCGGAGATCGTCGACCACTACATCGCCCGCCGTCTCGACGAACGCGGGTGAAAGACCCCGCCGCTCACGGGGCGGGGAACGCCCGTGGTGCGTGGCAGGCTGAGCGCGAGCCCGCGCCGGCTGCGGACGGCGAGATAACCGAAGGCCTGCGCCTCCAGCGCATCGCCCTGCCAGCCGACGCGCTCCACCGCGTCGCACGGCACGCCGAGGCGTTCGGCGAGTGCCGCCATGAGCGCCGGGTTGTGCCGCCCGCCGCCGCTCACCAGCCAGCGCAGAGGCGCCACGGGCATGTGCGCGAGCGCGCGGCGCACGGCCTCCGCCGTAAACGCGACCAGGGTCGCTGCGCCGTCGCCCGCCGATAGTCCGCTCACGGGCGCCGGGTCGAATGCGTTGCGATCCAACGACTTGGGAGGCAACGCGTCGAAATAGGGGTGCGCCAGCAAGGTGTCCAGCGCGCCGTAGTCGACCCTGCCCGAGCGTGCCAGCCGGCCGTCGCGGTCGAGCGCCGCGCCGGTCTTCCGCCGCACCCAGTCGTCGATCAGCGCGCAGCCGGGGCCGGTGTCGAAGGCCATCAGGTCCTCGTCCACCGGCCCGCCGATCCAGGTGACGTTGGCGACACCGCCGAGGTTGAGCACGGCGAGCGGCGCGGCGAGCCCGCTCCGCCGGGCGAGCGCCGCATGGAACAGAGGCACGAGCGGCGCCCCCTGCCCTCCTGCAGCCACGTCGTTGCTGCGAAAATCGTTCACCACGTCGATTCCGAGCCGGCGGGCCAATGCGGCACCGTCGCCGATCTGGTCGGTGAACCCCGCATCGGGGTCATGGCGCACCGTGTGGCCGTGGAAGCCCGCGACAGCGACCTCGTCCCGGTGCACGCCGGCCTCGGCCAGCAGCGCCTCGGCGGCATCCGCGTGGAACGCGGTCAGCGCGCGCTCCGCGTCCTCGCGTCCGTCCCTCCCCTCGATCACCGCCCGGAGCCGCGTGCGCAGATCGTCCGGATAGGGGGTGGTGAGCCACGGGCCGAAGCCCGAGACGGTGACGCCGTCGGTCTCGATCAGCGCCACATCGACACCGTCGAGCGAGGTGCCGCTCATCATGCCGAGCGCCCGGACGGGCCCCTCCGGCAGCGCGCCGCTCATCGACGCCACACGGACGGACGGGCGCCGCGTTGTCCGCACGCAGGCCGTGTGATACATGACCGCGCGCCTCGGCGCCCTGCGCGGGCCGTCGGGCGGAACGGCAGCCAGCGGGTCGAGCGACTGTGTTCTCCTCCGATTTCATGCGCGTGCTGTCGGAGCGCGGCTACATCCACCAATGCACCGACGACGCGGCGCTCGACGCGCTCACCGCGCAGGAGCGCGTCACCGCCTACATCGGCTTCGACTGCACCGCCGACAGCCTGCACGTGGGCAGCCTGGTGCAGATCATGATGCTGCGCTGGCTGCAGAAGACGGGTCATCGGCCCATCGTGCTCCTCGGCGGCGGCACCACCAAGATCGGCGATCCGAGCGGGCGCGACGAATCCCGGTCGCTGCTCACCGAAGAGGCCATCGTCGCCAACAAGAATGGTATTCGGCGCTCGTTCGACCGCTTCCTCTCCTTCGGCGACGGCCCCACCGACGCGTTGCTGGTCGACAATGCCGACTGGCTCGACGCGCTCGGCTACATCCCGCTCCTTCGCGACATCGGCGCCCACTTCTCGATCAACCGGATGCTCACCTTCGACAGCGTGCGGCTCCGTCTCGACCGCGAGCAGCCGCTGAGCTTCCTGGAGTTCAACTACATGATCCTCCAGGCCTACGACTTTCTGGAGCTGTCGCGTCGCGTCGACTGCCGCCTGCAGATGGGCGGCTCGGACCAGTGGGGCAACATCGTCAACGGCGTGGAGCTTGCGCGGCGCATCGACGGGCGCCAGCTCTACGGGCTCACCACGCCGCTTATCACGCTGGCCTCCGGCGCGAAGATGGGCAAGACCGCCCAGGGCGCCATCTGGCTCAACGCCGACCGGCTCTCGGCCTACGACTACTGGCAGTATTGGCGCAACACCGACGACGCCGACGTCGGCCGCTTCATGCGGCTCTTCACCGAGCTTCCGCTCGACGAGATCGCGCACCACGAAGCGCTGGAAGGCGCCGAGCTGAACGGGTCCAAGAAGCTGCTGGCGAACCAGGCGACCGCCCTCTGCCACGGCCCCGAAGCCGCCGCCAACGCCGCCGAGACCGCGCGGCGGACCTTCGAGGAAGGCGCAGCCGGTGCGGATCTCCCGGTCATCGACGCTGCGCGGAGCGAGCTCGAGGCCGGAATCCCCGCGATCGTGCTGTTTCAGAAGGCGGGGCTCTGCGAATCGGGCGGGGCGGCGCGGCGGCTCATCCGGGGCGGCGGCGCCCGCATCAACGGCACGGCGATCGAGTCGGAAACCCGCACCGTCGGCCCCGGCGACATCGGCGCCGACGGGCATATCAAGCTCTCGGCCGGCAAGAAGCGCCACGCCCTGATCCGCCCGGCTTGAGCGACCAGCCGCCAGCGCGTCTCTCTCAGCCGTTGGCCGGCCCCTCGTCCGGCTGCCAGGGCTCGTAGTCGCCGGTCGCGCGGTCGCGCTGGCCGCGGCCCAGGATGTGACCCGGCGGCCGGTAGGCGGCGGCGGTGCCGGTGAGATTGGGCTGGTGCGGCTTCTCCCACGGCTGCGACCGGAGCGGCGCCTCCGTCGGCGGCTCGCCGGTGCTGTGGTGCAGCCAGCGGTGCCACTCTGGCGGCACGCGGGACGCCTCCACCTCGCCCTCGTAGACGACCCAGCGCCGCTCGCGCTGGCCCGGCCCGGAGCGCCCCCACCGCTCGCGATAGTAGCGGTTGCCGGCGTCGTCCTCGCCCACCAGCGCGCCGCAGAGCAGGGTGTAGAGCCGTGTGCCGATCGTCGCCATCGCTCCCGCCGGTGCTCCCGCACCCGTTGCAGCCCGACGACGACGCTTATGCCACGGGCGGCCGCCAGCCGTCCAGAGACCGTGCTCGCAGTCCGACTTTACAATTCTTTACCTGCCGGCAAACCACGCGAAACCGCGCGTCCCCAACTTGAGCCGTGTCCGACAACCCTTCGCATGAGAGAGACAGAGACATGACCGACGACAACAAGACAGAGACCACCTCCGACCGCAGCACTCGGCGCAAGAGGCGCCCGCGCTGGATCCTGATGAGTATCGCCGGTGCCCTCGTCCTGGTCATCGGCGGCATGACCTGGAGCGCGGTGGCGTACTCCAATCGGTCCTGGGACGGAGAGAAGATGGAGCGCTTCGTCGAATGGAAGGTCGAGGACATGCTCGACGAGATCGACGCCACGGACGACCAGCGCGAGAAGGTGCACGCCATCGCGGCCGCCACCCTGGCCGACATGGAGGAGTTCCGCGATTTTGGGCGCGAGGGCCGGCAGGCGCTGATCGAGGCGCTGACTCAAGAGACGGTCGACCGCGAGGCGCTCGAAATCCTGCGTCAGAACAAGCTCGCCGCGGCCGATCGCGCCAGCCAGCGCCTGCTCACGGCGCTCGCCGACACGGCCGAGGTGCTAACGCCCGCACAGCGCCAGGAACTCGCGGCAGAACTGGAATCCCACTGGCGGCACCATCACCGGCACGACTAGGCCTCCCGCGAGCCGGTGCCCGCCCGGGTGGAGCCCCCTTGCGTCCTCCCTGCGTAAGGGGGTTCCGCCTGCCACTCTCCGAATAGACGGGATTGGGCGTATAAGTGAGACAACATCGTCGCTTGGAGAACCGCATGGCTTCCTTCCTCTCCCCTCTCGCCGTCTGGCTCGCCCTCGGGGCTGCGGCCGTCGCGCTGTCGGCGTGCGCGCTGCTCACGCCGTTGCCGAAGCAGAAGGACGTCACAGAGCGTCTGGCGGCGTTTCCCACCGCCGGCCTGCCGCTCGACGCACCCGTGACGATCCACTGGAGCGAGCAGCAGATTCCGTTCATCGAAGCGGAGAGCGACGGCGACGCAGCGTTCGCGCTCGGCCTCGTGCACGCCCACTTGCGGCTCGGCCAGATGGCGACCATGCGCATGATCGCGCGCGGACGCGTGTCGGAGATGATCGGCCCGATGGGTGTCGACATCGACCATGGTTTGCGCACCCTCGCCTACGGCCGCGCGGCGGCAGAGATCGAGCGCGGCATGGATGCGGACACCCGGATGTGGGTTCAGCGCTTCGTGGACGGCGTCAACCACTACCAGGACACCGCCGCCGAGCTGCCCCACGACTTCGACGTTCTCGGCCTGGAGCCCGAGCCCTGGACGGTCGAGGACGTGTTCGCCATGGGACGCCTCGCCGGCACGGACGTGAACTGGCTGGTCT
>JAPPKP010000441.1 GCA_028819955.1 Rhodospirillaceae bacterium
GCGGCTGGGGCACCGGCGGCTTCAAGGCGACGCCGGGCTCGGGCTGGGTGCTGGCGCACACCATCGCGACCGGCGAGCCGCACCCGCTCAACGCGCCCTTCGCGCTCGATCGCTTCACCTCCGGCGCGCTGATCGACGAGCACGCGGCGGCGGCTGTGGCGCACTAGAGGCGAAGGAATCGACCTTCCCATGAGTATGCTTTGCACCTGTCTCAGTTCCGACTCGGCTACTTCTTCCGGTCGTCATGGCCGGGCTTGTCCCGGCCATCCACTGTGGCGCCACGCTACCCTCGGGGAATGGGGAAACCGCATGGATGCCCGGATCGAGTCCGGGCATGACGATCGGAGGGCGTTGCGCAGCAGGGCTTGCGATAAATGTCCTAGTTCGGCTCCAGGACACTAGGAAACGCGGGATGCTCTGGATCGACTGCCCCTGGTGTGGGCCCCGGCCCGAGACCGAGTTTCGCTACGGCGGCGAGGCCCATATCGCGCGCCCCGACCCCGCGACGACCGACGATGCGGGCTGGGCCGATTACCTCTTCATGCGGACCAATCCCAAGGGCGTCCACGCCGAGCGCTGGATGCACCGGGAAGGCTGCCGGCGCTGGTTCAACGCGCTGCGCGACACCGTCAGCAACGACGTGCTCACGATCTATCCCATGGGTACGCCCAGGCCCGATGTATCGGGCGACGAGGCGGAGGGCGGGTAGTGCGCTTTCGTCTCAATGAGGGCGGGCGGATCGACAGGGCACAGCGGTTCCGCTTCACCTTCAACGGGCGGAGCTACGAGGGCTACGCCGGCGACACGCTCGCGTCCGCGCTGATCGCGAGCGGAACGCACCTGACCAGCCGGAGCTTCAAGTACCACCGGCCGCGCGGCATCCTCACCGCAGGCGCGGAGGAGCCGTCGGCCCTGGTGCAGCTCGGCACCGGCGCGCGGACGGAGCCCAATCTGCGCGCCACGCAGGTCGAGCTCTACGACGGGCTCACCGCCACGGGCGTCAACGCCTGGCCGAGCGCCGACTTCGACTTCGCCGCCTGGACCGGGCGGCTCGCGCCGCTCTTCCCGGCCGGCTTCTACTACAAGACCTTCCTCTGGCCAGCGGCCTGCTGGAAGTCGCTCTACGAGCCCGTCATCCGTCGCATGGCGGGGCTCGGCCGCGCTCCCGAGGCGCCCGATCCCGATTCCTACGACAAGATGAACATCCACTGCGACGTGCTGGTGGTGGGGGGCGGGCCGGCCGGCATCTCCGCCGCGCTCGCCGCCGGCGAGGCGGGCGCGCGGGTGATGCTGCTGGACGACGAGGCTGCGCTCGGCGGTGCGTTGCTAGGCTTGCGCCATCGGGTCGACGGCGCGGACGGCGCGGCCTGGGCCCAAGCGGCGTCCGGGCGTCTCGCCGCCATGGAGGAGGTGCGCGTCCTCACCCGCACCACGCTGTTCGGCTACTACGACCACAATTCGCTGAGCGCGTTCGAGCGCCGCACCGACCACCTGGGACCGGGTGCGCGGGCCGGCATGGGCCGCCAGCGCCTTTGGAACATCAAGGCGGGCAAGGTGGTGCTCGCCACCGGCGCCCACGAGCGGCCCTTGGTCTTCGCCGACAACGACCGTCCTGGAATCCTGCTGGCGTCTGCGGCGCAGCGCTACCTCAACCGTTACGCGGCGTTGCCGGGCGAGCGCGCGGTGCTCTTCACCAACAACGACACGGCTTACGAGGCAGCGCGCGACATCGTCGAGGCCGGCGGAACGGTCGGTGCCGTGGTCGATTGCCGGCCCGATTCCGCCGCGCCACTGGCGCCTGCGCTCAAGGACGCGGGCGTGGCGCTCCACACCGGCTCGGTCATCGCCGCCACACACGGCGCGAAGCGGGTCCGCTCCGTCACCGTCGCGAAGCTCGGCGAGGATGGCGGGCTGAGCGGCGAGCGATACCGCATCTATTGCGACAGTGTGCTGGTCTCTGGCGGCTGGAACCCGGCGGTGCATCTCTTCAGCCAGTCGGCCGGCAAGCTCGCCTTCGAGAAGGCGCGTGGCATCTTCCTTCCTGGAACGGCGACGCAGGCTTTGGAGGTCGCGGGCGCCGCGAACGGCAGCTTCGGCCTTGCCGCCTGCCTCGCTGAAGGCGCAGCCGCCGGCGCGCGCGCCGCCCAGGCAGCCGGCTTCGGCGATGGCACGCCACCGCCGGCACCGCCGGTCGAGGCGCCGGAGCCCGGCGCCATCACGCCATTCTGGCTCGCGCCGGGGCTGAAGCCGCTCGGCCACGGCAAGGCCAAGCACATGGTCGACCATCAGGACGACGTGACTGCAGCGGACATCCGGCTCGCCGCCCGCGAAGGCTTCCGCTCGGTCGAGCACGTCAAGCGCTACACCACCATCGGGATGGGCACCGACCAGGGCAAGACGGCGAACGTCAACGGCCTCGCCATCCTCGCCGATGCCCTGGGCAAGACCGTGGCCGAGGTGGGCTTCACCACCTACCGCCCGCCCTATACGCCGGTCACCTTCGGCGCGCTCGCCGGGCGCGATACCGGCCCGCTGATGGACCCGGTGCGGCGCACCGCGATGCACGACTGGCACGAGGCCCACGGCGCGGTGTTCGAGCCGGTGGGCCAGTGGCACCGGCCCTGGTGGTATCCCAAGGCGGGCGAGGACAAGCACGCGGCCGTGGCGCGCGAATGCCGCGCGGTGCGGGAGGCGGCGGGCATCCTCGACGCCTCGACGCTCGGCAAGATCGACATCAAGGGGCCGGACGCGACCACCCTGCTCGACATGGTCTACACCAACGCCTTCTCGACCCTGAAGCTGGGCCGGGTGCGCTACGGGCTGATGTGCGGCGACGACGGCATGGTCTTCGACGACGGCACCACGGCGCGCCTCGGCGAGAACCACTATCTAATGACCACCACCACAGGCAACGCGGCCCAGGTGCTGGAGTGGCTCGAGGAGTGGCTGCAGACCGAGTGGCCGGAGCTCAAGGTCTACTGCACGTCGGTGACCGAGCAGTGGGCGACGGTGGCGCTCGCCGGCCCCCGCGCCCGCCACGTGCTCGCGGCCGTGGCGCCGGAGATGGCGCTCGACAGCGACTCCTTCCCCTTCATGAGTGTGAAGGAGGGCGTCGTCGCAGGCGTGAACGCGCGCGTCTTCCGCATCAGCTTCACCGGCGAGCTCAGCTTCGAGATCAACGTGCCCTGGCATCACGGCCGCTACCTGTGGGAGGCGCTGATGGAGGCGGGCGCCGGGCACGGCATCACCCCCTACGGCACCGAGGCCATGCACGTGCTCCGCGCCGAGCGCGGCTTCATCATCGTGGGCCAGGAGACCGACGGCACCACCACGCCCCACGACCTCGGCATGGACTGGATCGTCTCCAAGAAGAAAGCGGATTTCCTGGGCAAGCGCGCCTGGAGCCGGGAGGATTCCCGGCGCGAGGACCGCAAGCAGCTCGTCGGCATCCTCACGGACGATCCGAAGCAGGTGCTGCCCGAGGGCACGCAGCTCGTGGAGAAGCGCGGGCGGCCTCCGATCCCGATGATCGGCCACGTCACCTCCAGCTACGAGAGCCCGACGCTGGGCCGCTCCATCGCGCTCGCGCTGGTGAGGGGCGGCCGCGCGCGCAAGGGCGAGACCGTCTTTGCCGCGCCCGAGAGCGGCTTCCTCCCCTGCAAGGTCACGGAGCCGGTCTTCTACGATCCCGAAGGAGCGAAGCGGGATGGCTGAGGCGCCGGCACCGCGCAGCCCGCTCGCTGACCTTGGCGATGCGTTCGCAGAGGCGCACGCCGATGGCGTTTCCCTGGCCGGGGCGCCCGCGCGGACGCGGTTCAATCTCAGGCTCGATCCCGAGGACGCCGAGGCGCTGACCGCGGCCGGTGCGGCGCTCGGCGGCTCTTTGCCGCGCACGCCCAACACCGCCGCCGCCACGATCAATGGCTGGACCCTGCTCTGGCTCGGCCCCGACGAGTGGCTGGTGACGGGCCCCGCCGCCGAAGGCGCCGCGCTCGTGGACGCCCTGGGCGCCCGCCTGGACGGCCATCGCCACGCGCTCACAGACGTAAGCGCCATGTACGCGACACTCGCGCTCTCCGGCCCGCGCGCCCGGGAGGTGCTGATGAAAGGGTGCCGGCTAGACCTCCACCCGCGCGCCTTCGCGCCCGGCGCCTGCGTGCAGACTTCGCTGGCCAAGGCGAACGTAGTTCTGCACCAGACCGGCGACGCGCCGTCCTACGAGATCACGGTGCGCAACTCGTTCTCGGTCTACCTCGCCACTTGGCTGCTCGACGCCATGGCGGAGTACCGGCAGGCCTGAGCAGGACCCTCTTCTTCTGACTCTCCCCGGTTCCTCGGTCGGCGGGAGTTGGCTCCGCTCGATCGTGCGTCCTGTGCCGGTTGGGCCGCGCCTTTAGTCCTCGACCGTGACGCGGGCGCCGGTTGCGGCCGCTTCGCGGATGGCTAGCGCGAGGGCGAGCGAGCGCATGCCGTCGCGGCCGGTGCAGTGCGGTGCGCCGTCGCCCCGTATAGCCGCGTTGAAGAGGCGGACGACGCGCTCGTAGCAGGGCTCGTCCTCCAGATCGATCGTCGTCCGGCCCGACTCGCTCCCGAGCACGACGTCGGCAAGGACGTGCGGCATCAGCGCGTGCCGCGCGAGCACGAAGCCCTCGCTGCCGAGGATCTCGATGTCGGCCTCGGTGTAGGTCGCCGCCCAGGATGGAAACAGATGGACCAGCGCACCGCCGCGCATCCGCACCACCGACATGGCCTCGTCCTCCAGGCCCGGCACGGTCAGGCCGTGATTCACCGACTGTGCGACGACGTCTTGCGGCTCGTCGTCGAGCAGGAACCGCAAGGAGTCGGCCAGGTGCACGCCGAGGTCCAGGATCGGGCCGCCGCCCTCCCGGTCGTTGAGGCGCCAGTCGTGGAAGCGCTCCGGCAGCACGATCGCGAAGCAGATGCGCGCAGACCGGACCTGCCCGATTCGCCCGTCTCTCACGATGTCGCGGATGGCGCGGAGGCCCACCGTGCTGCGCAGGTGATGGTTGGTCCCCATCTGCACGCCGGCCGCCGCGCAGGCGTTCACCATGCGCCGCGCATCGGCGAGGGTGAGCGCGAGCGGCTTCTCGCACAGCACATGCTTGCCAGCTTGCGCGGCCGCGACTGTCTGCGCGCAGTGCAGATCGTTGGTGGTGCTGATGTAGACCGTGTCCACGCCCGGATCCGCGAGCAGTGCGTCGAGATCGCCGTAGGCGCGTTCGATGCCGTGCTCGCGCGCATACGCGTTGCCCCATTCCGGACTGCTGCTCATTACCGCTACGACGTCGCTGTCACCCTGGGCGCGAATCGCGCCGATCATCGAATCCGCCGCGATTCGGGAAGCGCCGATCAGGCCCCAGCCGATGCTTTGTGTCATGGTTCGTTCCTCGCCTCCGGACAGACTCCGGCCAAGGGTATCAGGCCCGGTCTTCGTGCGTTTCCTCTGTCTCGGCGGCCGCTTCGTCCTCGAGCCGAATGCGTTCGGCGCGCCGACGCAGGCTGACGTTCAGGACCACTGCGCCGACCGTCAGGGTGCCGATGACGAACTTGAACCAGCCCGAATCGACCCGCGCCATGACCACACCGTTGTCAACCATGCGGATGATGATGATGCCGATGATCGGGGCCAGGATCGAGCCGAAGCCGCCGAAGAGCGCAACGCCGCCGATCACGCAGGCCGCGATCGCCTGCATCTCGTAGCCGTTGCCGACCGACGGGTACGCCGAGTGGCTGCGCAGGGCCTGAATGATGCCTGCCCAGGTCGCGAGCGTCGAACAGATCATGAAGCAGGTCATCTTCACCCGCCTCACGTCGATGCCCATGTCCTGGGCCGATTGCTTGTGGGAGCCGGTCGCATAGATCCAATTGCCGAAATTGGTTCGATGCAGCACCCAGCCGAGCACGACCGCGATGCCCAGGTACCAGATCAGCGATGCGCGCACGACACCGCCCTCGGTGAGATAACCGACGAACACCCAGTCGGGCATGTGCTTGGGCCAGCGCGGCGGGTAGCCCCCTGAAAACACGACCGAGGCGGAGCGGACGATGAAGAGGGTGCCGAGCGTCGTGATGAAGGAGGGTATGCGGAAGGTAAGCGTCACGAACGCGTTGAAATAGCCGATGAGAAGCGCTGCCCCGGTGGCGATGGCGAAGCTGAGCCACGGGTCGAAGCCGTAATTGGCGACGAGGATCACCGGCATCACCGTCCCCAACGCGAACACCGAGCCAACCGACAAGTCGAACTCGCCCGAAATCATGAGCAGTGCCGCGCCGAGCGCGATCAGCCCGAGCTCCGGCACGATGGCCAGAATCACGCGCATATTGCCCTCGGTCATGAACCGCTCGCCGCTGAGGCCGAGCCCCACGGCGAGCGCGATCGCGACGACGATCGAGGCGATCTCGGGTCGCGACAGCAGGAGCTTGGTCAGAGCTTTCACGGTTCCGCGTCCGGGCGTGTCCTGCAGCGCTTCATGTCACACGATGAGATCCGTGAGCTCCTCGATGGAGGTCTCGGACTTCGGCATCTCGGCTGCCTTCTCGCCGCGCGAGAGCACGCACAGGCGGTCCGCGATGGGGTAGACGTGGTGCAGGTTGTGCGTGATGAAGACCGAGGTGATGCCTTGCGCCTTCAGTCCCTCCACCCAGCCCAGCACCTTGTTGGTTTCCTTGATGGAGAGGTGGTTGGTCGGCTCGTCGAGGATCAGCACCTTGGTCTTGAAGTACATCGCGCGGGCGATGGTGACGCCCTGGCGCTCGCCGCCCGAGAGCTCCTCGACCGGGGTAGACGGCGAGCGCAGGTGGAGGGCGACATCCCGCAGCGCTTCCATCGCTTCGCGCCCCATCTTGCGGAAATCCATGTTGCCGATGCGGCCGATGCGGGCGGTGATCGGCTCGCGGCCGATGAAGATGTTGCGCTCGATGGAGAGCGTGGGCGCGAGCGCGTTGTACTGGTAGATGGTCTCGATGCCGAGATCCATGGCCTCGCGCGGCGAGGCGAAGGTGACACGCTTTCCCTGAAAGAAGATGTCGCCCGAATCCTGGCGATGCGCTCCGGAAAGGATCTTGATCAGCGTCGACTTGCCGGCGCCGTTGTCGCCCACCAGCCCGAGGACCTCGTTGTATCCGAAGTCGAGATCCACGTCCTTGAGAGCGTGGACCCCGCCGTACCACTTGTGGAGCCCGGAGCAGCGGATCAGCGGCTCGTCGGTCTCGGCAGCGGGCGCGGGCGATGCCTCCGCAGCCGCATCCGCAACGTGCGTCTCAGCGGTCATGATCGCTTCTCCGGTTCGTTGGAGTCCTCGGATTCGGCCTCGCGTTCCTCCTGCTCGGCCAACCGTATCCCCTGGCCGACCCTCATGAGGTACAGGTTGAACACCACAGCGGCGATCAGGAAGACGCCGATCGCGAACTTGAACCAGCCTGCGCCGACACCCGCCATGATCAGCCCGCTGTCGAGCATGCGAATGATGAAGGTGCCGACGATAGGCCCGAGGATCGAGCCGAAGCCGCCGAACAGTGCGACGCCGCCGATGACCGACGCGGCGATCGCCTGCAGCTCGAAGGTCTCGCCCTGATTGGGCAATCCCATGTGGGAGCGCATCACGGAGAAGATGCCGGCCCACGTTGCGCACACCGAGCAGATGATGAAACACACGGTCTTTACGCGCCGGGTGTTGATACCCATGTCCCGGGCCGACTGGACGTGGGCACCGGTGGCGAAAATCCAGTTGCCGAAATTGGTCCGGTGCAGCATCCAGCCCAGCACGATGGCGACGCCCGCGTACCAGACGAACGAAGCCCTGAACAATCCTCCCTGGACGATGACCCCGGTGAACAGCTTGTCGGGCAGGTCGGGGTGCCACACCGGCATGTGGCCGCCCGAGATGACCACGGCGACCGAGCGCGCAACGAACATCATACCCAGCGTCGTTATGAACGAGGGAATGCCGAAGGTCAGCGTGACCGCGGCGTTGATATAGCCGACGCTGACACCGGCCAGCGTGGCGATCACCAGGCACGCCCACGGGTCGACACCCATCTGGATCAGAAGGACCGGGAGCATGCCGCCGAGCGCGAACATCGAGCCGACGGAGAGGTCGAACTCGCCCGAGATCATCAGGATGGTGACGCCCAGCGCCAGCAGCCCGAGTTCGGGGATGATGCCGAAGAGCACGCGCCAGTTGCCGGCGCTCAAGAACACGGGCGTGTTGCTGAAAAAGATGGCGCCCAGCACGATCATCACCACGAGGGCGGTGATCTCGGGCCGCGACAGGACCGTCTTGACGAAGCCCTTCATGTGACTGGTTCAGCCATGATGGCACCTGCGTCCCGGCCGGCAGTCACGCCATCCGGGATCCGGCAACCGCAAACCGCCGGTGTCCGGGCACCGCACGCGGCGCCCGGACCCTCGCCGGTTCTTCCGGCAACCTGACTCGTCACATCTAACGCTTGTTCTGTGCCGAAAGCTCCAGGACCGAGTTCGCGGTTTCCGGCGTGACGATCAGCTCGCCCGTGTCGACGCTCCAGTGTCCCAGCCCGTACTTGTTGTGCAGGTAGAGCTGCATGACGGAGAGGAACGCCTGCAGGTAGGGCTGCTGATCGACCGTGACCTGGATCCAGTTCTCCTTCATCTCTTCGAGCTTGAAGGTGTTGAGGTCGAACCCGCCGAGCAGAATCTGACCGGGCTCGTAGCCCAAATCGCGCAGCGCGCGGGCCACGCCGACCTCCCAGAACCCGTTGTCCAGATAGGCGGTCGTGTTGGGGTTGGTCTGGATGTAGGAGCTCACGCGGGCGCCGGTCACGCCGAGGTCATAGCCGGCATCGATGTTGGCCCATGTGATATCGCGGTCCGGATTGGCCGCCGCATACTCTTCCATGAACATCTCGGCACCCAGGGTCCGATGCTGCGACCACTGCTGCCCGGGATCGTTGGTACCGAGGAGCACGTGAATCGGACCTTCCTCGGGGAAGTACTTGGAAATGCCGAGGCCCAGCGTGTAACCGGCCTTGATGAGGTTGGAGCCCATGTAGCCCATGCGCGCGCTACCTGCCGCGCCGTCCGCGTCGTCGACGTTGTAGGAGACCACGGGAATGCCCATGTCCATGGCGCGCTGGATCGTGCCGTCGAAGGCCTCGGGGTCCATGATGGTGGTGGCGATGCCGTCGGGCTGCTGCTCGACCGCGGCTTCCAGGTTCTGCAGGACCTCGCCGATGTTGCCGTCCTGGGTCTGCAGGAACACCATCTGGCAGTCAGCGTTGATGAGCGCGCAGGCCTCTTCCATGCCGTTCTTTTCGATCTCCCAGAACTGATGTCCGGGCGCGGCGTGGTGCACGAAGATGAAGTTGTAGCTCTCCTCCTCGGCTTGCGCATCGGTGGCCGCGAAACCGGCGGTCGCGAGACCGGCGGCGGCGAGGGCGCACACGAACTTCCTCATAGCTTTCCTCCCATAATTCGGTTTGTGATTGGCCCCGATAGACTAGCAATCCCGGCAAGGCGTTTCCACACACGTTGCGCCCGGAGCCGTCGTCCGCCTCGTTTCCTCGCGCGCTGAGGACGAGCCAAGGCCAACGGTGAAGCAGTATTCCAGCTGGATCACTCGATGCGAGCGGGTGGTTGCCGCCCCTCGGGATAGTGCGCCGAAGTGCTCCCGATCAGCCCGACAAACGCGGGTCTATGCTGCGCCCGCCGCCTTCTCCGCCCAGCTGCGTTCGGCCAGGCGCCGCTTCATGCGCTCGTGGGCCTCGTCGGAGCCGTCGTGCCAGGTGCCGAACAGGACGTCCCAGATCAGCAGGCCGTCGCCGCCACCGTAGTTGCACTCGAAATACTTGTGGTGGAGGTAGTGGCCGTAGGCGCCGAACGACACCTCCTTGCCCTCGACGCCGATGCTCTCGAAGCCGTGGTGGCCCTGGGGCGCCGTCAGGGAGGCGTGCTGCAGGTGGTACATCATGTGCAGCGGGTGCGAGGGAATGACCAGGTGGATGAGCGCGCCGGAGAAGTAGAGCACATGCTCCACCGGGTGCATCGACATGCCGGCCCACGTGCCGACATTGACGTTGCGGTGGTGCACCTTGTGGGCGAGCTCATAGAGCGGCCGCCAGTGCAGCAGGCGATGCGTGGCGTAGAAATGGATATCCCGAATGAGCGGGATCAGCAGCATGAAGATGACGAACCACACCGGGTCCGTGCGCAGCTCGATGAACGGTACGTAGCCGTTGGCGAAGAGCCACAGGCAGACGACCTCGTAGGCCGTCCAAATGGGCACGCCGCTGCCCAGGCACCAGAAGATGTTGTCCGCGAGCTGATTGTTGAAGGCGAAGACCTTGTTGTTTTTGGCGAGCGGGCGAAGCGTGTACTTGGTGTGCGTGCCCTGGGCCTTGAAGACGTAGAACCACAGGTGGAAGGCACTGAAGAGGACCACCGTGAGTCCCAGGTTGCGGGCGAAGATGATGCCGATCCACCACGCTTCGAACGTCTTCATGCTCTCCAGCGGCGGCGTCATGTAGAGCCACGACAGCAGGGGGAAGATGAAGAAGAAGGCGTTCCACGGCCAGAGATAGCCCGGCCACCCGAAGAAGAATTTGAAGATCTCGACCGGCTTGGGCGGCCAGTTCAAGAAGATCGGTTTCTGGATGATGTAGGGCGGCCGCCAGTTGCCCCGCTTGTCACGGATACCGAGGGTCGTCTCTGCCATCGTCTCTCTCCCGGATCGGCGGCACGCATGCTGCGTGCCCCACGCCTTCCTCCCACTCTGGCAGCCAGACCGGGAAGGGGCCGCCCTGCAAGGCGTGATGCGCGCCGTATCGCGCGCCAAATTACCGAAACCGCGTGCCCATGACAATCAGGCGGCCGGGGCCTGTCGGTAACACGGGATATGTCCGGTCCATGTACCAGATGATCTGTCCGGTT
>JAPPKP010000277.1:0-8488 GCA_028819955.1 Rhodospirillaceae bacterium
CGGGTCCCCACCTTGACCCCGGGAGCCTGCTCGATCTCTGCGAAACCGTGGGTGTGACCATCGCCGCCGGCGTGCCGACGATCTGGAACGGGATCCTCCAGGCGCTGGACGCCGAGCCGGAGCGCTGGTCCCTCGATCCGCGGTTCCGCACTGCGGTCGGTGGCTCGGCGGCGAGCGAGGCGATGATTCGGGGCTTCGACCGTCACGGCGTCCGCACCATCCACGCCTGGGGCATGACCGAGACCACGCCCTTGGGTAGCGCCGGTATCATCAAGACGACCATGGGAGAGCTCGACGAGGACGCCCAGTACGACTATCGCGCGAAGCAGGGGATCGCCTTGCCCTTTGTCGACATGCGGCTGATGAACGACGCCGGCACCGCGCCATGGGACGGCGAGACCATGGGCGAGGTGCAAGTGCGCGGACCCTGGGTCGCCGCCGCCTATCACGACTCGGACGAACTCAGCGACAAGTGGACCGACGACGGTTGGCTGCGCACCGGCGACGTCGCCACCATCGACACCGAGGGCTACATGAAGATCACCGACCGCACCAAGGACCTTATAAAGTCCGGCGGTGAGTGGATCAGCTCGGTCGATCTGGAGAACGCCCTGATGGGCCATCCCGCGGTGAGCGAGGCTGCGGTGATCGCGGCGCGGCACGAGAAGTGGGATGAGCGTCCGCTTGCCGTCATCGTCCTGAAGGAGGGGACGGAGGCGGACGCCGATGCGCTCCAGAGTCACCTCGCCGGCGGCTTCGCCAAGTGGTGGCTGCCGGACGACTACGTGTTCGTGGACGAGATCCCGCGCACGTCTACCGGCAAGTTTCTCAAGTCGGCGCTGCGCGAGCGTTACGATGGGCTGCTGGTTAGCGAGTCCGGTGGCGGAGGTTAGCCAACCTTGCCGCACCGCCCGGCGCTACGTTGGGATGCGGTCGCGGGCTCGTCCACCTGAAGCGGCTCGCCGCCGAGAACCACGCCGAAGCGCTGCGCCGCCTCGTCCGCCGTGTAGTAGCCGCGCATCACGTCCTGCAGAACCAGCGCCGGCTCACGCTCGTGCGGATCGCCGTAGCCGCCCCCGCCCGGCGTCGAGACCCGCACGGTATCGCCGGGACGAAGCGGGATTTCCTGGTCCTTGGAGAGATGCGGCGGTCGGTAGGCCGAGCCGTCGGCGCGGATCACGTCCACGGTGTTGACGCCGCCGGGCGCGCCGCCCAGCGCGCCGTTGGGCCCGGTGCGGCCGTGGTCCATGACCATGGAGGCCGAGGCCGCGCCCCGCCTGAGCGTGCAAGCGTAGGTGACGCCGAAGCCGCCCCGCCAGCGGCCCGCCCCGCCCGAGCCCTCGTGCAGCGAATACTCCTGGAACAGCACCGGGTACTTCTGCTCCATCACCTCGATCGGCTGCGACTTGGAGATGCCGATGGTCGAGCAGCCGTTGGTGAGCCCGTCGCCTTCGGGCGAGCCGCCGTAGCCGCCGCCGGTAAAGAGGTACATCACGTAGTCACGCGCCCGCGCGGGGTCGCCGCCGCCCACGGCGAAGTTGCCCGAGGTGCCGGCGGGCGCGGCGAAGAGGCGGTCCGGGATTGCGTGGGCCAGCGCATCGAACACGGCCTCCGCGATGCGCTGGCTGACCTCCGCCGCGCAGCCCGAGACCGGGCGCGGATATTCCGCATGGAGAAAGGTGCCCCTGGGCTCGGTGATGTGCAGCGGCTCGAACATGCCGGCGTTGATGGGCACGTCGGGGAAGATGTGGCGGATCGCGAGGTAGATGGCGGACTTGGTGGTCGCCGCCACGCTGTTCATCGGCCCCAGGCAGGGCGGGCTGGAGTGCGACATGTCGAAATGAAGCTCGGTGTCCTCGACGCGGATGCGCATGTCGATGGTGAGCGGCTCGTTCACCACGCCGTCGGAATCGACCGTGGCGAGGCCGCGATAGCTGCCGTCCGGAATGGTCTCGATCTTGGCCCGCATCTGGCGGGCGGCGCGCTGGCGCATCTCTCTGATGACGTCCTCGACCAAGGGCTGGCCGTACTTGTCGAGTAGCGCCGTCATCCGCCGGGCGCCCACCAGCAGCGCTGCCGACTGGGCCTCGATGTCGCCGATGCGCTGCTCGGGCACGCGGATGTTGGAGAGGATGATCGAGAGGATCTCCTCGTCGATCCGCCCCTCCTTGTAGAGCTTGACCGGCGGAAAGCGCAGCCCCTCCTGCACCACCTCGGTGGCGCGCGCCGAGAAGCCACCCGGCACCATGCCGCCGGTGTCCGGCCAGTGGCCGGTGTTGGACAGCCAGGCGAAGTGTGCGCCCTTGTAGAAGAAGGGCAGGGCGAAGCGCACGTCCATCAGGTGGGTGCCGCCGAGGTAGGGGTCGTTGACGGCGAAGACATCGCCCTCGCGCACCGTGGGTTTGGTGGCGATCAAGTGCTCGGTCGAGAACTGCATGGTGCCGACGAAGACCGGCAAGCCCAGCTCGCCCTGTGCGATCAGCTTGCCGTCTTCCTTGGCATAGATGCCGTCTGAGCGGTCCAAGCCCTCCGAGATGACCGGACTGAAGGCCGAGCGGACGAAGGCGAGGTCCATCTCGTTGCAGACCTGCTGCAGGCCGCTCTGCACCACGCCGAGGGTGATGGGGTCGAGCTCGCTCATCCGCTCACGTCCAGGATCAGGTTGCCGATGGAATCGAGTGAGGCCCGGTTGCCCGGCTCCACCACGCTGGTGCAGTCGGTCTGCTGCACGATCGCGGGGCCGGGGAAGCAAGCGTCGGCCGGCAGGCGGTCGCGGTTGTAGACAGGAGTTTCCGCCCAGCCGGTGGGGAACCAGGTGCGGCGGGTGCCGATCAGCGCGCCGTCGAGGGAGGCGGCCCGCGACTGGCCGCCGAGCGCAGCGAGCGGCACTGCCGGTCTGGCGCCGATCACCGCCGTGTGGAGGTTGACCAGTACCGCCGGGATCGTGTCGAGCGCGACCGCAAAGCGCTCCCAGTAAGCCTTCTCGAACGCCTGCTGGAGTTCCTCGCGCGTCACTGCGGGGCTCTCGATGGGCACGGTGAGCAGGTGGGTCTGGCCTTCGAACTGCATGTCGGCCGCGTGCAGGTACGCGATCTCGCCGACGGCGACGCCTTCCTGCTCGATGGTCGTGCGCCCGTCCGCCGCCTGGCGTTCGAGGATCGCACGGACGGCTGCCATGTCCGCCTCGGCCAACGGCGCGTTCACCGTGTTCACGTAGTCATGGCGCAGGTCGGCGGTAATGCAGCCGACCGCGCTGGTGATCCCCGGCCGCGCCGGGATCATCACGCGCGGGATGCCAAGTTCCGCTGCGAGCGCCGCGGCGTGCATGGGGCCGGCGCCGCCGAAGGCGAAGAGCACGAAGTCGCGCGGGTCGTGGCCGCGCGCGAGCGTCGCCATGCGGATCGCGCCGGCCATACGGTCGTTGGCGATACGGATCACCGCCGCCGGCGCGGCGTCCGCATCGAGGCCGAGGGGAGCGCCGACGGTCTCCACGAACACCGCCCGCACGGCATCGGGCGCGACCGGGTTCTCGACCGCGAGCAGGGAGTCCGGATCGAGCCGGCCGAGTATCAGGTTGGCGTCGGTGAGCGTCGGCCGCTCGCCGCCCCGGCCGTAGCAGATCGGCCCCGGCTGGGCGCCCGCGCTCTCCGGCCCGACCTGGAGCAGCCCGGCCTCGTCGATCCGCGCCAACGAGCCGCCGCCGGCGCCAACCGTGTGTACGTCCACCATGGGGACGTGAATGGGCATGCCGTGCTCGAGCTCCATCTCGGCCGTGACCGCCGGCACGCCGTCCAGCACCAGGCCCACGTCGGCGCTGGTGCCGCCGGTGTCGAAAGTGATGAGCCGTTCGGCCCCGGCGGCGCGGCCGATTGCAGCCGCCGCCATGACGCCGGACGCCGGGCCCGAGAGCACCGTGTTGACCGCCTTCGACGCCGCCGAGCGGGCCGAGACGCTGCCGCCGTTGCCCTGGATCACCAGCAGCTCGCGCCCGTAACCCCGGCCTGCGAGCTGCCCCCGCAGGCGGTCGAGATAGCGGTGCAGCAGCGGCTGGACGCACGCATTCACGGCAGCGGCGACGCCCCGCTCGAACTCGCGGAACTCGGTGAGGACCGAGTGCCCCGCCGTGACGTGGCCCTCCGGCCAGCACTCACGGGCGATAGCCAATGCGCGCTCCTCATGCACGGGGTTCTTGTAGCTGTGCAGGAAGTGGATCACGAGCGAATCGCAGCCTGCGGCCTGGAGCGAGGAGATTGCGTCTCGCACCGCCGCTTCGTCCAGCGGCACCAGCACTTCGCCAGCGGCATCCATGCGCTCCGGCACCTCGATGCGAAGCTCGCGCGGGATCAGCGGCGTGAAGCTGCCGGTGAGGCCGTAAGGCCGGGGCCGCGTGCGCCGGCCGAGCTCGAGGACGTCGCGGAAGCCCCTGGTGGTGATGAGCCCGCAGCGGCTGAGCTTGCGTTCCAGCAGCGCGTTGGTGGTGACCGTGGTGCCGTGGATGATGGCCCCGACATCCGCGAGCGTCGCCGCCGCGCCGCCGAGTGCCGCGAGCACGCCGGCCGCCTGGTTCGCGGGCGTAGACGGCACCTTGGCGAGTCTGACCGCGCCGGTCTCCGGCTCCATCAGGATGAGGTCGGTGAAGGTCCCGCCGACATCGACGCCGACCACCGCGCCGCTCATGGTGCGCTCATG
This sequence comes from Rhodospirillaceae bacterium, assembly GCA_028819955.1. The sequence continues at coordinate 4,690 of JAPPKP010000277.1, forward strand.
CGGCGGCGGCTCCGGCTGGCTCCGCCGGCGCAAGTGCGCGGGTCTCGCCCTGGAGCGCGAGGCGCGCGGAGTGGATCAGCCCCGCCCGCTGCATCGCCCGCGCCTCCGCGAGCCCGGTATCCAGCGCCGCGGCCCTGACGTGCGCGGGCAGCGGCCCCACCGCGACGGTGACCGGACGCTCGCCGAGGTCGCTCTCCTCACGGAGCGACGACGCCGGCGCGCGCTCGATGGTCGGATGCTCGACGGTGACCGCGTTGGCGATCAGCGTTGCCGCAGCGTCGGCCGCGGCCGCGCTCTCGGCCAGCACCGTGACCGCATCGGCGATCCCGAACGAGAGCGAGCGCCCGCGCCAGCCCGAGGTCGCCATGCCACGCGCGGGCCTCTCGGCACTGAGAACGATCCGGTGGTCGAGGCCCGGCCGATCAGGATCGTTCACCACGCCGGCGGAGAAGGCGGTGCCGGGGCCGAGGTGCACCGCGATGTCGCCGCCGTTGTTGACGTAGGCGCGCGCGAGGCTGCGCCCCGCGGTCATGGCCGCCAGCACCTCGTCTGCGACGGAGCCCGCGACCGCCGCCATCGACGTGATGTAGCGCGCCCGGTGCGGCCAGCAGACGCCCAGCATGCGCTGCGCCACCGGCCCCTGCAGCGCGGGCCCGGTCCCGCCGAGGGGGCGGCGCAGCAGGGCAAGCTCAGCGACCAGTTCGTCGAGGATGGTGGCGAAGCGGGCGCCGGACTGGCGGTACGCGGCCTCCACTTCAGCCCTCTCGCCGAAGGCCTCGGCCACGATGTCGATCGGCCCGTGCTGCAGGTGCAGCCGGCGGCCGTCGGGCAGCAGCGCCATCCGGGCTGCGCCGGGCATCAGGGGTTCCGCTCCTGCAGGGGCCATGGATTGGCGGGTGGCCACGGCTCCGCCCTGTGCGCAGAGTCGTCCAGCGCCTGCTCCAGGGGCACGATGCGATCCACGTGGCCGCCGAGCGCCGCGAACTCGGCGCGGCTCAACGTGAATTCGATAGGTGCCACCAAGGCCGGAGTCGGCACGTAGCCGAAGGCGTCCGCCGGCATCCGGGTCACGTCCACCATGAAGGTGATGCCGCCGCCGGGCCAGACGTGCACCGGCGCGCCGCCGGCGGTGACGCGGGTGAGCGCATCCTTGATCGAGCGGGTGAGACGCACCGGGTTTTCGGTGACGCCCGCGCGCAAGGACCCACCCGCGCCCGCCATGAAGAGCACGGTACAGAGCGCGGGCTCGCAGTTCTCCGCGATGCGATCCACCACTGTCTCGATCTCCGCCGGCATCGCGGCCGGCCGGGGCGTCAGCGTCTCGTCGAGCTCGAACCAGGCCGCGTCCTCCCCGGTGGTGGACACCATGTGGAGCCTGAGGCCGGGCCAGGCCTTCTTCGGGTCGATCTTCTCGATGATCTCCAGCGGGTCGGCGATGTCGGTGGCGGCCCAGCCGCGTCCCTTGCGCGCCACCTGGAAGTAGCGCCCCGGCGTCGACCGCCTGCCCCGGATGCGGATGCCCGAGGGCGGCATGTCGAGGAAGCGCCCGGCCTGGTGCTCGGTGAGCACGCCGGTGATCTGGTCGTCGACGACGATCACCTCGTCGGCGTGGCCGTGCCACTGGCGGGCGAACATGCCCATGGCGGCGGAGCCGCAGCCGGCCCGCATGCGCTCCTCGTGCTGGCCGTCCACCACCGGGGCCGCGCCCGCCTGCACCACCAGCTCGGCGCCGTCGTCCACGGTGAGCGTCGCGGGCCTGCCGTTGCAGAGGTCGAGCAGGGTGCTGCAAGTGACCGTGCCCTCGCGCTTGGAGCCGCCGGTAAAATGCCGCACCCCGCCAAGCGAGAGCATCTGGGAGCCGTATTCTGCCGTGGTGACGTGGCCGATGGGCTCGCCGTCTGCCCGCACCGAGGCTTGCTCGGGGCCCACGTGACGATCGGTGTCGATCTTCACCTTGACGCCGCAGTAGCTGAAGATCCCTTCGGAAACGACGGTCACCATGTCCACGCCCGCCGCCTCGCTCGCGATGATGAAGGGCGCGGGCTTGTAGTCGGGATATGTGGTGCCGGAGCCGATGCCGGTGACGAAGCGCTCCGGACTCGCGACCACGCCGCCGTCCCAATCCTCCGCGCCGTCGAGGAAGGGCACCAGGGTCTCGGCGCGTTCGGTGACCAGCAGAGGATCGACGCGGGTGAGCGTGCCGCCGACGTTGGCGTAACGGTCGCAGGCGCCGACCTTGCCCTCGCGAATCCGGCACAGCACCGGGCAGGCGTCGCAGCGGATGATCGAGCCCTCGTCCTTGGCCCGGCGCTTCTGATTCGGCGCGCTCACCACTGCGCCTCCCGCTCGCGGAGCGCGCGGCGCAGGCGATGGGGTAGGGCAGGAACCCTGGTGACGCGCACACCCGTCGCGTGGCGGATAGCGCCCAGGATCGCCGGCGCGGTTGGGACCAGGCCGGGCTCGCCCACGCCCTTGGCGCCGAAAGGACCCAACGGCTCCGGGTCCTCGACGATGATCACCTCGATCTCGGGCACGTCGCCCACGGTGGGGATCAGGTAGTCGTGCAGGTTCTCGGTCTTGCCCGGCAGGTATTCCTCCATCAGTGCGAGGCCGATGCCCTGGGCGATGCCGCCCTCGATCTGCCCTTCCACCTGGGTCGGGTTGATGGCGCGCCCGACGTCGTGGGCGGCATGGATGCGGACGGGCGTCACGGTGCCGAGCTCCGTGTCCACGTCGACGACGGCGACCTGGGCGCCGAAGGCATAGGTCGCGTAGGGTTTCCCCTGGCCCTCGGCGTCGAGCGCCGTGGTCGGTGGGTCGAAGCGGCCGACGCCCTCCAGCACGACACCTGCCGCATCGGCCTTGAGCCGGGCGAGATCGATCTCCACCCGGCGCCCGCCGTCGCGGATCACGACCTTCGCGCCCGCAAGCTCGATGGCGGCGTCTTCGGCGGCGTTGACTTCGCGCAGGATCGCGGCGCGGAGCGCGGCGCCGGCAAGCTCGGCCGCCTTGCCGGAGACGAACGTCTGCCGGGACGCGGAGGTCTTGCCCGCGTCCTCGGTCCAGTCCGTATCGCCGATGACCTGGGCGATCCGGTTCGCTGCCACGCCCAGCGCATCCGCGCAGATCTGGGCGAGGATCGTGGTCGAGCCTTGGCCGATATCGACCGCGCCGTTGTAAAGCGTGAGCCGGCCCTCGCGGTCGAGCGTGATCCGCATGGCCGACGGGTTGCTGAGCGCGGTGTTGCCGATGCCGTACCACATGCAGCCGATGCCGACGCCGCGCCGCGCCGGGCCTTCCAGCGCGTTGAACCGGGCCGCGTCTTCCAGAGCGCGCTGCCAGCGCGGGGCCAGCGCCTCCAGGCAGGGGACGAGGCCGGCGCTGGCTTCCAGCACCTGCCCGGTCGCCGTGGCGTCGCCAGCACGGATCGCGTTCTTGAGGCGCATCTCCAGCCGGTCCATGCCGAGCACGTCCGCGAGGTCGTCCATCAGCGCTTCGTGGGCGATGGCGGCCTGCGGTACACCGAAGCCGCGGAAGGCGCCTGCGGGTGGCCCGTTGGTGTAGAGGGCCCGCCCGCGTGCCGAGACGTGGGGCACGGCGTAGGGGCCCGAGGCGTGAACCGGCACGCGGCCCGCCACCGTCGGACCCCAGGAGGCGTAGGCGCCGGTGTCGAAGGTCGCATCGAACGCGACTGCCTGCAGCACGCCGTCGGCGTCGCAGCCGAAGCGCACCTCGATCGCGGAGGGATGGCGCTTGGGGCTCGCCATCATGCTCTCGGGCCGCTCGTAGACGCAGGCGA
>JAPPKP010000277.1:8588-10921 GCA_028819955.1 Rhodospirillaceae bacterium
GGATGGCGCTTGGGGCTCGCCATCATGCTCTCGGGCCGCTCGTAGACGCAGGCGACCGGCTTGCCAGTGAGCCAGGCGGCGAGAGCCGTGAGCGGCTGGACCGACACGTCGAGCTTGCCGCCGAAGCCGCCGCCGCAGGCGCTCGGCACGATCCGCACCTGCGTGGGCGCGAGGCCCAGCACCTCGGCCGTCGAGTCCCGGTTCATCACCGGCGTCTGGGTTGAGACGAAGAGCTCGACGCGCTCGCCCACACGCCGCGCCCAGCCGGCCTCAGGCTCGATGTAGGCGTGCTCGACGAAGGCGGTCTCGAAGCGCCCTTGCGCCGTCACCGCACAACCCGCGAGCGCCGCCTGGGCGTCGCCCCGTTCGACCCCGCCTTCGATGAGCTTGTTGCCCTCGGTCTCTTCGTGCACCAAGGGGGCGCCCAGCGCGCGGGCCTCGTCGAGGCCGCGTACAGGCGGCAGCGGCTCGTAACGGATCGGCAGGTCCTCATCGCGGACGGCCGTGACGGCCGCGCGCGTGCCAAGGAGCGCCACCACCGGATCGCCCCGGTAGCGCACGACGCCCTCGGCCAGCACTGGCTGGTCGCGGAGGTCGGGGTAGATGCCGACGCGGTTGTAGGGCACGTCTGCGGCGGTGAGCACCCGCTCCAAGCCGGACCGAGCGGCGGCTACTGCCTCCAGGTCGCCGAACACGACGCTCGCCGAGTCATGGGGCGAGCGGACGATGCGGAGCCAAAGCGCGTCCGTCGGCACGGCATCGGCGCCGTAGCGCTCCGCGCCGGTGAGCTTGGGCTTGCCATCGAGCTTGGCGAGGCGGGCGCCGACGGCGGCACCCGCCGGAGGCGTCGCCAGCGGCTGCGGGGCATCGCCCGCCGCATCGAGCACCGCTGCCACGATCTTGCGATAGCCGGTACAGCGGCAGAGCACGCCGCCGAGCCCGTCCATCATCTCCGCCGGGCGGGGGCGCGGCGAGGCACGCAACAGTTCGGTCGCGGCGATCAGCATGCCCGGCGTGCAGGCGCCGCATTGGGCCGCGCCGCGGCGCAGGAAGGCCCGCTGCAGGCGATTGAGGCTTCCGTTCCGGGCGAGACCCTCCACGGTCTCCACGCGGCGCCCCGCCGCCTGGGCCAGTGGTACCATGCAGCTGCAGACCTGGGCGCCGTCGAGCAACACCGTGCAGGCGCCGCAGTCGCCGGCGTTGCATCCCACCTTGGTCCCGGTGAGTCCCAGATTGTCCCGCAGAGCGTCGGCGAGGCGGCGGAGCGGCGGCGCTTCAACCGTGACCGCGGAGCCGTTCACCGTGAAGGCGATGGCGCTGTTCCCGCTCACATCATGCTCCCGAGCTCGGCGAGCGTACGCGCGGTCAGCGTGCGCGCCGCATCGAGCCGGTAGGCGGCGGAACCCCGCGCATCGTCTACCGGCGCGAGCGGCGCCATGTGCGCGTCTGTCACGGCATCGCCCAACGCAGCGTCGCAAGGGTGGCCGACGAGCGCCTTCTCCAGCACCGGCAGCCGCCGCGCGACCGGTGAGCAGGCGCCGACCGAGACCGCGGCGCGGACAACCCGGCCCGCCGCGTCGGCCTCTAGCGAGGCGGCCACCATGACGATAGAGATCACCAGGTAGCGCCGCGCGCCCAGCTTGAGGAAGTGCCCGCGCGCACGCTCGGCATGGGGCTTGGGCACCCGAACGGCCACCATGAGCTGGTCGGGTGCGAGCGCGGTCGCACGATTGCCGCGAATGAAGTCGGCGAGCGACATGGTCTCGCGCCGCTCCAGCGAGGCCAGCTCCACCTCCGCATCGAGGCTAAGCAGCACCGGCACTCCGTCGGCGGCGGGCGAGGCGTTGCACAGATTGCCGCAGAGCGTGCCGGTGTTCTGCACCTGGCGGCCGCCAATCTCGCAGGCGGCGAGCTTCAGGCCGTCGAACCAGTGCGGCAGGTTGGCCTGGACGATAGCGGTCCAGGTCGCGAGCGCCGGGATCAGCCAGTGGTCGTCCCGCTCCTCGATCGCGCGCATCGACTCTAGGGCAGTGATGTCGAGCACGTCGTCGTCGAGCGGCGCCCCTACCCTGGCCGGGTAGAAGTCGGTGCCGCCCGCCAGCACCGTGAGTCGGCGGCTTTGCAGCGCCGCGAGCGCGTCGTCCAGGGCGGTGGGTCGCAGATACTCCGGCATCACGGCAGTCTCATTCCCGCGCCCATGATACCGGAGAGGCCCACGCGGGGCGCGGGCGCTCGAATCAGCCGGCGGAGGCGGGGGGCTCGTCCCCGTAGAGCCACGGCTGGGCGGCCTTCTGCTTCGCCTCGAAGGCGTCGATCTCGGCGGCCTTGGTCAT
>JAPPKP010000223.1 GCA_028819955.1 Rhodospirillaceae bacterium
GGCTCACCGCGAGCCACATCGTCGACACGGCGCTCGGCGCGCTGGGCAGCAACTCGGCCACACTGCCGCGCCGCGCCTGACGCCCATGGAGGTTGCGCGCGCCGGGCCAGACCGGCGGATTGAGACCATCGTCCGCCAGCCGTCGGACCGTCAGGACGGCACCGCTCCCTTCCCCGACATCGAACAGGTCATCGAGGACGCCGCCGCCGGCCTGCGCAGCCTGCAGCACGACGACGGCCATTGGCTGTTCGAGCTCGAGGCCGACGCGACCATCCCGGCGGAGTACGTCCTCCTTAACCACTATCTCGACGAGATCGATCCCGAGACCGAGACACGCCTCGGCGCCTACATCCGCGCCCGTCAGGCCGATCACGGCGGCTGGCCCCTCTTCCACGGCGGTGCGTTCGACGTAAGCTGCACCGTCAAGGCCTACTACGCCCTCAAGCTGATCGGCGACGACCCGGATGCCCCGCACATGGTGCGGGCACGCAAGGCCGTGCTCGCCGCCGGCGGCGCGGCGCGGTGCAACGTGTTCACCCGAATCACGCTCGCGCTCTTCGGCCAGGTGCCGTGGCGCGCCGCACCGGCGATGCCGGTGGAGATCATGTACTTGCCCAGGTGGTTCCCCTTCCATCTGGACAAGGTCTCCTACTGGTCGCGCACCACCATCGTGCCGCTCGCGATCCTGCTCGCGCTCAAGCCCCGCGCGAAGAACCCGCGGGGCGTCGGGATCGGCGAGCTGTTCACCACCCCGCCGGAACGGGAGTGGCACTACTTCCCGAGGGAGACCGCTACGCAGTGGTGCTTCCTGACCCTCGACCGCGCGCTCTCCTTCGGTGAGAAAGCGATACCGGCCGGGGTACGCCGCCGCGCGATCGACAAGGCGCTCGACTGGTGCATGACGCGCCTCAACGGCGAGGACGGCCTCGGCGCGATCTTCCCGCCGATGGCCAACGTGGTCATGGCCTTCGATGCGCTGGGCCATGGGCCCGATCATCCGCCCCGCCGCACCGCCCGCCGTGCGCTCGACCTCCTGCTCACCGAGCCCGCGAACGGCAGCCAGTACTGCCAGCCCTGCGTCTCGCCGGTCTGGGACACCGGGCTCGCCGCGCTGAGCCTGATGGAGTGCGACGGCGAGGAGGACCGTCGTGCTGCGGACGACTCGCTCCCCTGGCTCGCCGACCTCCAGATCCTCGATGTCGTGGGCGACTGGGCGGCGATCCGGCCGGACGCACCGCCCGGCGGCTGGGCCTTCCAGTACCGCAACGACTATTATCCCGACGTGGACGATACGGCGGTCGTCGCCATGGCGCTCCACCGTGCAGATCCCGAGGCGCACCGCAAGGCGATCGAGCGGGCGGCAGCCTGGATCGTCGCCATGCAGAACGAGAACGGCGGCTGGGGCTCCTTCGACGCCGAGAACGAGCACTACGCGCTCAACCACATCCCCTTCGCCGACCACGGCGCCCTGCTCGACCCCGCGACCGCCGACGTCAGCGCACGCTGCGTGAGCTTCCTCTGTCAGATCGGGTATTCCAGGAAGCACGCCACCGTCGCCAGGGGTCTCGCCTATCTCCTCGCCGAGCAGGAGGAGAACGGCTCCTGGTTCGGCCGCTGGGGCACGAACTACATCTACGGCACCTGGTCGGTGCTCTGCGCGCTGAACGCCGCTGGCGAGGACCTGGCATCGCCCGCCGTCCGCAAGGCGGTCGCCTGGCTCGAAGCCAAGCAGCGCGCGGACGGCGGCTGGGGCGAGACCGGCGACAGCTACTACGCCGAGCGCATCGAGCGCGCGTTCGACGTGGTCTCCACCCCGTCGCAGACCGCGTGGGCGGTGCTCGCGCTCATGGCCGCGGGCGAGGTGCGGAGCGACGCGGTGCGGCGCGGCATCGACTATCTTTGCCGCGCCGAGCGCCGGGGCGCGAAGTGGCTGGAGGATGACTTCACCGCCGTCGGCTTCCCGCGCGTCTTCTACCTGCGCTACCACGGCTACAGCGCCTACTTCCCGCTCTGGGCGCTGGCGCGCTACCGCTCCCTCGTGCGCGGCAACGACCACCGCCCGCGCCACGGCATGTAGCGAGGCGCCGGACCGGGCGCGTCATGGCTGACCGGTCCCGCGTCGGCATCGTCACGGGCCTCGTGGCGGAGGCCGAGACGCTCCCCGAGGGCGACTTCTGGATCGCGGTCTCGGCCGCGAGGCCCGAGCGCGCGGCCCAGGCGGCCGACGCGATGGTCGCGGGCGGCGTGCGGCTGCTGGTGAGCTACGGCCTCGCCGCCGGGCTCGATCCGCGCCTGGGACCGGGAGACCTCGTGCTGCCCGAGGCCGTCATCGTCCACGAAGGGGAGGTCAAGGAGCCCGATCGCGGCGGCGTGCGCGACCAGCTCCAGCGGCTCGCCTCCTTCAAGCGGGACAGCGAGGCCGAGGCGCCGCCCGCGCCCACGGACGAAGACCTCATGATGGCGGATGAGACCTTGCGGGAGGCGCTGGGCCGGGAGCTGGAAGAGCCGGATGCGGGCGGCATCGTCGCAGGCGTCGACCACCCGCTGATGAACGGCAGCCAGAAGCTCAACCTGCTCGCTCAAACCCGCGCCAGGGTTGCGGACATGGAGAGCCACGCGGTCGCGCGGGCGGCGGTGGCTGCCGGCATTCCCTTCGTCGCGATCCGCGTGGTGAGCGACCCGAGCAACCGCGCGATCCCCCTCGCCGCGCTCGCCGGGCTCACCGAGGACGGCCGTGTCGACGGCCGCGCGGTCGCAGGCACGCTGCTGCGGCGCCCGTGGGAGTGCATCGATATGCTGACGCTCGCGCTCGACGGAACGCAGGCGATGCGCCGGCTACGCCGCGTTGGTCGCCGGGCGGCGCCCCTTCTCGCGGGTGTGTGAGGCCGCCTCTTCCGCCAGGCGGATCTCGCGCAGCTTCTCCTGCACGTGCCGGTCGAACATGTACTGGGCGGGGCGCGCCTTGGTCAGGTCGATCTCCGGCACCATCGGTCCGGTCGTCCTGATTCCGCGCAGCTTGACCATCAGCGCAGCCCACGGCCGTGACAAGGAGTGCTCCGCCGCCGTCGGCTCGTAGCCGCAGTGGACCATGCAGTCGGCGCACTTCTCGTAGCGGCCGGTGCCGTAGGAGTCCCAGTCGGTCTCCTCCATCAGCGCGCGGAAGCTCCCGGTATAGCCTTCGCCGATCAGGTAGCAGGGCTTCTGCCAGCCGAAGACGTTGCGGGTCGGGTTGCCCCAGGGCGTGCACCGAAAATCCTGGTTGCCCGCCAGGAAGTCCAGGAAGAGGCTGGACTGGCTGAAGCGCCACTTCTTGCCTTCGCCGCGCGCGAAGACGTCGCGGAACAGCGCCTTGGTCTTGCTGCGGTTCAGGAAGTGCTGCTGGTCGGGCGCGCGCTCGTAGGAATAGCCGGGCGAGACCGTGATCGCCTCGACGCCCAGCTCGTCCGTGGCGAAGTCGAAGAACGCGGCGAGCCGCTCCGCCGGGTGGCCGTCGAACACGGTGGCGTTGACGTTGACCCGGAAGCCCCGGCTCCGAGCCTCCTTGATCGCCGCCACCGCGCGCTTGAACGTGCCCGGCTGATCGACCGCGTGGTCGTGCTCCTCCTCCAGCCCGTCGAGATGAACCGAGAAGGTCAGGTACTTGCTCGGCGTGAAGAGATCGAGCTTCTTCTTGAGCAGAAGCGCGTTCGTGCACAGGTAGACGAACTTCTTGCGCGCGACGATTTCGGAGACGATCTCGCCGATCTCGGGGTGGATCAAGGGCTCGCCGCCGGGGATCGAGACCATCGGCGCGCCGCACTCGTCGACCGCCTCAAGGCACTCGTCCACGCTCAGGCGCTGGTTCAGAATTTCCGGCGGGTAGTCGATCTTGCCGCAGCCGGGGCAGGCGAGGTTGCAGCGGAACAGCGGCTCGAGCATGAGCACCAGCGGATAGCGCTTCTCGCCCGAGAGCTTCTTGCCGACGATATAGGCGCCGACGCGGACCTTCTGGATCAGCGGGACGGACATGAGCCCCTACTCGGCCGGCGCCGCGCCGGCGGCCGGCTCCTGCGCCTTGCCGTTGCCGCTCGCCTCGACCAGCTCCTTGGGCAGCTTGAAACGCACCCGCTCCTTGATCCCGTCCTGGATCTGCAGCTCGACCGCGTTGATCTCCCGCAGACGGGCGACCAGGTCCTGCACCAGCTCTTCGGGCGCCGATGCGCCGGCGGTCACGCCCACGCGGCGCACGCCGTCGAACCAGGTCGGGTCGAGGTCGCGGGCGTCGTCGATCAGGTGGGTCGGCACGCCCATCTCCTCGCCGATCTCCCGCAGGCGATTGGAGTTGGAGCTGTTGCGCGCGCCCACCACGAGAATCAGCTCCACCTCTTCCGCGAGCTTGCGCACCGAGGCCTGGCGGTTCTGGGTCGCGTAGCAGATGTCCTTCACGTCGGGGCCGGAGATGCTCGGGAAGCGCGAGGTCAGCGCCTCGATCACGTCGCGCGTGTCGTCGACACTGAGCGTGGTCTGGGTGACGTAGGCCACCTTGTCGGGGTTGGCGACCTCCAGCTTGGCGACGTCGTCGGGCGTCGCCACGATATGCACCCCGTTCTTCACGCGGCCGCTGGTGCCCTCGACCTCGGGATGCCCGTCGTGGCCGATCAGGATGATCTCGCGGCCTTCGCGCTCGTAGCGCCTGGCCTCGATGTGCACCTTCGCCACCAGCGGGCAGGTGGCGTCGATCACCGGCAGGTTCCGGTTCGCGGCCTCGCTCTCCACCTTCTCGGAGACGCCGTGGGCGCTGAAGATGGTGACCGCGCCTTCGGGCACCTCGTCGATCTCCTCGACGAAGACCGCACCCTTCTTGCGCAGGTCGTCCACCACCCGCTTGTTGTGCACGATCTCGTGGCGGACGTAGACCGGCGGGCCGAACACTTCGAGCGCGCGCTCGACGATCTCGATCGCCCGCTCGACGCCCGCGCAGAAACCGCGAGGCTCCGCCAGGATGACCTGCATGCTGCCGTTGTCGCCCACGTTAGGCCCTCGCTGGGTCATAGGGGTGCTCGGGGCGGGACCGTCGACTCCGCGCCCCGGAGCCAGCACCTAACCCTATCGCAGACCCGCGATTCCGACAACACGCGCCTGCCCCGCGCCCTCAGGCCCCTGTGCCGCCCGTGCATGAAAGGGGAGTGCGATTCTCGGGGGCTTGGTGGGATTCGCCGGGACAGAGTGGGATTCCGTGGGATAAGTGGGATTCCGTGGGATAAGTGGGATTCCGTGGGATAAGTGGGATTCCGCGGGATAAGCGGGATTGAGTGGGATTAACTGGGATAAGTGGGATTCCGCGGGACGAGCGGCGGCCGAAGCGGGCTGCGGCCACTCGACCGGGAAGCGCTGTCTCGCCGCAACTGCGGCGCCCTTTCGATCTTCATTCCGCATGGCGTGAGTCTGGCGTTGGCGGCAGGCGCGGTGCACCGCACAATGGTCCGGGGTCGCGCACGCCCGCAGGGTGGCGCGCGGAACATCACGTTGCGGGGCGGCTGCGCGGTCCCGCGACCCCGGTAAGAATCGCCGCCTATTCCTCCAGACCGGGCGGCACGCGCAGGTGCCAGTCGGTGGCCTGCTCGTAGGCCCAGCCGACGCGGAGCGCCGTCGCCTCGTCCCGTTCGCGGCAGACGATGTGCAGCGATGTCGGCAGACCGCCCGCAGTGGCGCCGTTGGGCACCACGAGGGCGCACCATTCCAGCCAGTTGACCATGCGCGTGAAGTGGGCGGGCGTCTTGCTCTGGTCGATGGCCGCGACCGCAGGCGCCGGCTCCAGCGTGCCCGGCGTGAGCAGGGCGTCGAAACCTTCCATCGCGGCGAGCGCGGCCCGCTTGTCGTCGTCCCGCGCGCGCATCATCGCCATGTACTCGACGGCGGAGACGCCGCGCCCGAGCCGGATGCGCGGGCGAACGTCGTCGTCGATGGGGAGCGACTCGTCGTCCACCAGCGCGCCGACGTGGAAGTAGCCCTCCGTGCCGATCAGCTTGCCCACGCGGTTTCCGTATTCCGCGGCGGAGCGCGGCATCGCCAGGGTCTCGCAGCGCGCGCCGGCCTGTTCGAGAACCTCGATGGCGGCGTCGTAGGCGGCGAGCACCTCGGCATCCACGCCGTGCCGCTCGGCCTCCGCCATCACGCCCAGCCGCAGCCCGGCGACGCCCCGCCTGAGCGCAGGTAGCGGGTCGGCGGGCACGTGGCGCAGCGTCGCAGGATCGGCGGGGTCCGGCCCCTGCAGCACCATGTAGAGCCGGGCCGCGTCCTCCACCGAGCGGGTCATGGGGCCGGGCGTGTCGAGCGTGTGGGAAAGCGGCGCGACGCCCGCCGCGCTGATCTGCCCGATGGTGACCTTGAGGCCGGCGAGCCCGCACCACGCGGACGGGATGCGCACGGAGCCGCCGGTGTCCGTGCCGATGGCCCATGGCGCGAGACGTGCGGCGACGGAGACGCCCGAGCCGCTGCTGGAGCCGCCGGGCGCGCGGTGCACCCCGGCATCCCACGGATTGCGCGGCGTTCCCATGTGCCGGTTGGTGCCCCAGCCGCCCATGGCGAACTCCACGGTGTTGGCCTTGCCGATGACGATCATCCCGGCCTCGATCAGCCGGCGCGCCAGCGTCGCGGTCGTGGGTGAGACCCGGTCCTCCCAGTGCTTGCTGCCGATGGTGGTGATGCGGCCCTCGATGTCGATGATGTCCTTCAGCGCGATCGGCACCCCGTGCCACGGGCCGATGCCGTGGCCCGCACGGATGGCCTTGTGCGCCGCCTCTGCCGCAGCGCGCGCCTCGTCGCGGTAGACCGCGGCGAAGGCGTGCAGCCGCTCCTCGTGCGCGTCGATCCGGTCGAGCAGCGCGTCCACCAGCTCCACCGGGCTGAGCCGCCCGGCCTGGATCGCCTCGGACGCCTCGCAGGCGGTGAGGAACACCGGATTGGATGACGACATGGGGGACTCCCTGAAGAACGCGAGTACGTATGGTCAGGCGGTAACCGCAGGTGCCCCGGTCTCGGGCCCCGAGTCCTCGCCGTAGTGCGCGATGGCGCCGGCAGTGATACTCCGAACCGCCGGCCCGTGCTACCGCGCCTTCGCCGCCCGCCCGTGGCCCAGGAACCTGGCGGCGAAGCGGGGATATACCTCGGCGAGGTTCGCGCCGATGGGGCCGCGAAGCAGCGCCATGGTCTTCGCGCTCGGCGCAGGCGTCACGGGCGGGTCATCGGCGCAATCGAAGTCGAAGCCGGTGGCGGCGCGCACCTCGTCGAGGCTATGGCCAGGGTGCAGCGAGGCGAGGCGGAAGCGCCCGCGCGCCGCGTCGAAGCGGAAAACGCAGCGGCCCGTCACCAGCGCGTACGGCCCGCCCGGCCGATAGACCTCGGGCGGGCTCGTGCCCGGCGCGCTCACGAAGTCCACCTTCTCCACCAGCGTGCGGGGCGAGTGCTCGAGCCGGAACAGGATGACGCGGGGCACCACGAAGTAGAGGTAGGCGGAGCCGTAGGAGCCGGGGAAGCGCCTGTCTGCCGTGGGATACGGGCCGGTGCCGATGAGATTGATGTTGGCACCGCCGTCGATCTGCACGCCGCCCAGGAAGAAGGCGTCGATGCGGCCCTGACCGGCGCGGTCGAACAGCTCCCGCCCGCCGTCGGTCATGTCGCTGTGCGCACCGCTGCCGAGCACGCTCACCTCGGGCCGGCCGCCGCCGCGCTCGCGCGCAAGCATGGCGGCCGCAGCGGGAATCGGCGACGAGGCCCCCACCGCGACCCGCCCGAGCCCTTCGAGCATGCCGGCGATGACGTCGATGAGGAGCGCGACGTCTCTGGGACTCATTCGGCGGCGCGGAGGCCCTTCATGACGTCCGCTTCGTTGGCGATCAGGTTTTCCGCGCAGTACTCCTCGAAACCCTCTTCACTCGCCGCGAGACGGGCGTACTCGGTCAGACTCTCCCAGTCGGTCTCGTAGCGGCCGGCGAGGCCCAGGGGCCAGGCGCCCTGCGGCGCCTTGGCCAGCGCCGTGACATAGAGCGCGGGCAGCGTGCCCGCCGCCAGCGTCGCGTCGGCCAGCAGGTCGCCGGGGCGCACCTCCTCGACCGTGACCAGGGTCTCCCGCGACGCGTGGGCCATGGTCACGAGCTCGCGGCGCGCGCCGAGCCAGACGTTGCCGTGCTCGTCGGCGTAAGGCGCGTGGAACAGCGCGACATCGGGCCTGAGCGCCGGCAGCAGGACGATGGGATCGCCCCCGCCGTCGGCCAGCGGATTGTCGATCACCTGCCAGTCGGGCCGGACACGCAGCAGGTCCGAGCCGATGAGGCCCCGCAACGGCATGAAGGGCACCCCCTTCTCGGCCGCCTGGAGCGCGGCGTGGATCGCCGGGCAGGTGGAGTCGCGGATTTCCACCGTGCCGCCCTCGACCGCAGCGCAGAAGCGGGGCGCGTTGCCGAGCTCGCCGAGGCTCACCGCCGCGGTCTCGACGGTGGCGACGCAGCCCGCGCCGATCAAGAGGTCCGCCGCGATGCCGGCCTGCGGCACCGTGACGAGGTGCAGGCCGCGCACGCCGCGCCGCGCCAGCGCGCGGACCGCCGCCATCGGCACGAACGAGTAGTCCGGCGGCAGCGCCAGCGTGGCGCCGTCGGCAACCCGGCCCGCAAGCCGGTCGAGGGAGAGGGTCTCGGTCATGGCGCGCGCTTGCCTACCAGCCTGTCCCGGACGCACGCGTCGGTAAAACCACCCCACCGTCATGCCCGGACTCGATCCGGGCATCCATCTCGCCCAGCTCCCTCATGGTGCGGCGGTTACATGGATGGCCGGGTCGAGCCCGGCCATGACGAGAAGAGGACACCGAACTAGAACTCCTCGGCGCCGTGGGCCATGACGGTGCCCTTGCCCGCCATGATCTTAAGGAAGAGCCCGGCAGTGTCCGGCAGGACCTTCTGCACGTAGAAGCGCGCGGTCTTGAGCTTGGTGTCGTAGAAGGCGTCGCCGTTCCGCTTGTCGCGGGCGAGCTTCGCCATCTGGCACCACATGTAGCCGACCGCCACCAGCCCGAACATCCGCAAGTAGTCGGAGGCCGCGGCACCGGCTTCCTCCGGGTCGCCCAGGCCGCGCTGGGCGATCGCCAGCGTCGCGGTCTGCAGCTTGCCGAGCGCCTTGCCCACGGGGCCCACGATATCGGCGAGCTCCGGGTCGTCCTTGTTCTCCTCGACGAAGGCGACGGCGGGGTGGAAGAAGTGCCGCAGGTAGCGCCCGGCCCGCCGCGGCAGCTTGCGACCCACCAGGTCGAGCGCCTGGATGCCGTTCGCGCCCTCGTAGATCTGGCTGATCCGCGCGTCGCGCACCAGCTGCTCCATGCCGTGCTCGCGGATGTAGCCGTGGCCGCCGTGCACCTGCAGCGCGAGGTTGGTGGCCTCGAAGCCGTAGTCGGTGAAGAAGGCCTTGATGATCGGCGTCATCAGCTGCACCAGCTCGTCCGCATCCTCGCGCACCGAGGCGTCCTCATGGCTGCGCGAGATGTCGAGCTGCAGCGCCGTCCAGTAGGCGAGCGCGCGGGCGCCCTCGTTGACGGCGCGCTGGGTGAGCAGCATGCGGCGCACGTCCGGGTGGACGATGATCGGGTCCGCGCTCGCCTCCGGTTCCGCAGCGCCTTTGAGCCCGCGCCCCTGGCGGCGGTCCTTCGCATACGCAGTCGCGCTCTGATAGGCGGTCTCGCCCAGGCCCAGGCCCTGGAGGCCGACACCGAGGCGCGCGCCGTTCATCATCGTGAACATGCAGCGCAGGCCCTTGTGCGGCTTGCCGATCAGGTAGCCCTCGGCCCCGTCGAAGTGCATCACGCAGGTGGCCGAGCCGTGGATGCCCATCTTCTCCTCGATGGAGCCGCAGGAGACTCCGTTGGCGGGGCCGGCGCTGCCGTCATCCTTCAGCGTGCGCTTGGGCACCAGGAAGAGGCTGATGCCACGCACGCCGGGCGGCGCGTCCGGTAGCTTCGCCAGCACCAGATGGACGATGTTCTCGGTCAGGTCGTGCTCGCCGGCGGAGATGAAGATCTTGGTGCCGGAGAGCGCGTAGCGGCCCTCGCCCGTCGGCACGGCCTTGGTGCGAATCAGGCCGAGGTCGGTGCCGCAATGGGGCTCGGTCAGGCACATGGTGCCGCTCCAGGTGCCGTCGCCCAGGCGCGGCAGATAGGCCTGCTTCAGCGCCTCCGCGGCGTGCAGCTCGATCACCGAGGCGGCGCCGTTGGAGAGCAGCGGGTAGACGCCGAAGGCCAGGTTCGTCGAGCAGACCATCTCGTCGAAGACCATGCTGATGAGCTGGGGCAGCCCCTTGCCGCCGTAGTCCGGCGACATCGTGACGCCGGTCCAACCGGCATCGACGAAGGTCTTGTAGGCCTCCTTGTAGCCTTGCGGTGTGCGCACCACGCCGTTCTCGTAGTGGCAGCCCTCTTCGTCCGCCGTCCGGTTGAGCGGCAGCAGCGTGTTCTCGCAGAGCTTGGCGCCCTCCTCGATCATGGCGTCGATCACGTCGGGCGTCGCGTCCTCGTAGCCGGGCAGCGCGGCGATCTCGCCCACGTCGAGCAGCTCGTTGAGCACGAAGCGCATGTCGCGAAGCGGCGCGCTATAGGTCTGCACCATCGTTTCTCTCCATTCTCCGAAAGGCTGCGCTCAGTTGCCCACCGTGAGGTCGACCGACTGGCCCATCACCGTGCGGCTCGCCGGCGCGGTCTCGGCGACCAGCTTGCCGCGCTTGAAGACATGGGTGCACGCCGGGTTGATCCGCAGCACGTCGGCCTTGCTCGCAGCATCGAACACCGCGAGGTCCGCGCGGCAGCCGGGCGCCACGCCGTAGTCCTCCAGCGCGAGAATCTCGGCGTTCT
>JAPPKP010000307.1 GCA_028819955.1 Rhodospirillaceae bacterium
TCAACATCCTGAACGCCGATCCCTTCTACCGCGACCTCACCACCGGGCTGGTCATTCTCGCCGCGATCGGGATCAGCGCGGGCGGCCAACGGCGGTGAGCCGACCGAGCCCAGGATCACAGCGTCTCTCCGACATCCGGGCGGCGATGCGCGCCGCGGCAGGGGGCTGAGCGCCCATGATCGAGGCAGGGGCTCCGATCGCGTAAGCTGCGCCCCGGCGACTGACGGAGGTTGAGAATGACCAGCGGCGCACAGCGCGACCCCCGCTTCGACGTGCTCTTCGAGCCGGTTGCGATCGGCCCGGTGACCGCGAAGAACCGCTTCTTCCAGGTGCCGCACTGCAACGGCATGGGCTACCGCGACCCCACGGCGCTCGCCTGGATGCGCGGAGTCAAGGCGGAGGGCGGCTGGGCCGTGGTCTGCACCGAAGAAGTGGAGATCCACCCCACCTCGGATATTGCCCCCCACATCGAGCTCAGGCTTTGGGACGACCGCGATATCCCGATGCTGGCGCGGACGACAGAGCGGATTCACGAGTTCGGCGCCCTGGCGGGAATCGAGCTTGCCCACAACGGCCCGCACGCCTCCAACCACTACGCGCGCGAAGTGCCGCTGGCGGCCTCAGCGATGCCGGTCACGTGCGCCGGCTGGGAGCCGCTGCAGGCCCGCACCATGGACAAGCAGGACATCCGCGACCTCCGCCGCTGGCACCGCACGGCTGCCCTCCGGGCGCGCAAGGCCGGGTTCGACCTCGTCTACGTCTACGCCGGGCATGCGCTCAGCATCCTGCATCACTTCCTCTCCCGCCATCACAACCGGCGCAGCGACGAGTACGGCGGGTCCGCGCGCAACCGGGTTCGGCTGCTGGAAGAGATCATCGGCGACACCAAGGATGCCGTGGGCGACACCTGTGCCGTGCCCTGCCGGATCGCCGTCGACGAGCTGCTGGGTGACGGCGGCCTGGAGAAGGCGGAGGTGGAGGAGCTGATCGGCCTGGTCGCCGAGCTTCCGGACCTCTGGGACCTGTCGCTGGCAGCCTGGCCCAACGATTCCATGACGTCTCGGTTCGGTGCCGAAGGCTGGCAGGAGCCCTTCGTCCAGGGCGTGAAGACGCTCACCGCGAAGCCGGTCGTTGTCGTCGGGCGCTACACCTCGCCCGACCGGATGGCATCGGTCATCAACAAGGGGATCGCCGACTTCATCGGCTGCGCCCGACCCTCCATCGCCGATCCGTTCCTGCCGAAGAAGATCGAGGACGGGCGCCTCGACGACATTCGCGAATGCATCGGCTGCAACATCTGCGTCTCTGGCGACTTCACGATGTCGCCGATCCGCTGCACCCAGAACCCGACCATGAGCGAGGAGTGGCGCAAGGGCTGGCACCCGGAGCGCATCAGGCCGCGCGAGTCGGAGAAGCCCGTCCTGATCGTGGGTGCGGGGCCGGCGGGCCTCGAGGCGGCGCAGGCGCTGGGCAAGCGGGGCTACGAGGTGACGTTGGCGGAGAGGGGCACCGCGCTCGGCGGCCGCGTCGCACGCGAATGCCGGCTGCCGGGGCTCGCCGCCTGGGGCCGGGTCCGCGACTACCGAGAGCAGCAGCTTCTTCAGCTGCCCAACGTGCAGACTTACTTCGATTCCGAGCTCGACGCGGAGTCGGTGCTGGAATTCGGCGTGCCCCGTGTCGTCGTCGCCACCGGCGCGCGCTGGCGGGCCGACGGCCTCGGCCACCACTGGGCGCGGGCCGTGCCCATCGCAGCCGGCGCACGGGTGCTGACTCCCGACGACATCATGGATGGCACCGTGCCGGCAGAAGGAGCGCGCGTCGCAGTGTGGGACGACGAGCATTACTACATGGGCGGCGTGATCGCCGAACGGCTCGCCGACGAGGGTTGCCAGACGTCCTACCTGACGCCGGCATCCGAAGCCTCCACCTGGACCCGGAACACGATGGAGCAGCACTTCATCCAGGCGCGGCTGCTGGAGAAGGGCGTGACGATCCAGAGCTTCACCAACCTCGACACCGTCTCGGAAGGCTCCGCCACCGTCTCCTGCGTCTTCACCGGGCGCACGGAGGAGATCAGGGCGGACGCGGTCGTGCTGGTCACGTCGCGCGAGTCGGAAGACCGCCTTGCGCGCGAGCTCGCGGCACGCGCCGAGGACTGGAAGGACGCAGGCATCGAAAGCGTCACCACCATAGGCGACGCGCTGGCGCCGGCGACCATCGCCCACGCGGTCTACGCGGGGCGGCGCTACGCGGAGGAGTTGGACGGCCCGGCCGTGAGCAACGACGAGGTTCCCTTCAACCGCGAAATCGCGGAGCTTCTGCCACTCGCCTGACCGACCGCCGCCTACGGCGGGCGCCGCGCCGCGATCAGGAACTCGGTGTTGCCGTCGCGGCCCTTGATCGGGCTTTCGGTGAGGCCGATCACCGGCCAGCCCTCGGCATGGAGCCACGCGCGGATCGTTTCGCAGACGTCCGCGTGAACCGCGGGATCGCGGACGATGCCGCCCTTGCCTACGCGCTCGCGCCCGGCCTCGAACTGCGGCTTGATCAGGGCGACGAGGCGCGCGCCGGCGGCTGCGAGCGCGAGCGGGGCCAGCAGGATCGTGCGCAGGCCGATGAAGCTCGCGTCGCAGACGATGAGGTCGATCGGCTCCGGCACCTCGGCTTGCGTCAGGTAACGCGCGTTGGTCCGCTCCAGCACGATGACGCGAACGTTGTCGCGCAGGCGTGCGTCGAGCTGGCCGTAGCCGACATCGACCGCATAGACCCGCCGTGCCCCGCGCTGGCACAGCACGTCGGTGAAGCCGCCGGTGGAGGCGCCGATATCGAGCGCGGTCAGTCCGCCCGGATCGATCTCGAAGTGCGTAAGCGCGTGGTCGAGCTTGATGCCGCCGCGCGAGACCCAGGGGTGATCCGCGCCCCTGACCATAAGCGAGAGCTCGCTATCGACCTGCATGCCGGGCTTCTCGAGCCGGCGCTCGCCGGAGTAGACCCGGCCCGCCAGCAGCAGCGCCTGCGCCTTGGCCCTGGTTTCGGCGAGGCCGCGGGCGACCAGCAGGGTATCGAGCCGCTCCTTGCCCCGCGCCTCGCGGCTCAGTGGCGCCGCTCCACGATATAGCGGGCGACGGCGCGGAGCGGCGCGGCCCTCTCGTCAAAGAGGCTGAGCGCCGCGATGGCGTCGTCCACCAGCGCCTCGGCCCGCCCGCGTGCCCCTTCGGCGCCCAGGAGACCCACGAAGGTCGCCTTGCCGGCGGCGGCGTCCTTGCCCACCGCCTTGCCGAGGTCGGCCTCCGTGCCCTCATGGTCGAGCAGGTCGTCGGCGATCTGGAACGCGAGCCCGATGCAGGCAGCATAGTCGCGGAGCGCCTTGCGGGCCGCGCCGTCCTCCCGTGCGAGGATAGCGCCGGCCTCGCAGGAGAAGCCAAAGAGCGCGCCGGTCTTGAGCCGCTGCAGCCGGATTATCTCGTCGAGGGTGAGAGTCCGGCTCTCCGCCGCGAGGTCGATGGCCTGGCCGCCAGCCATACCGTCTGCGCCCGCCGCCTGCGCCAGCGCGCACGCGAGCTCCGCGCGCACGGCGGCGTCGGGATGCCCAGCCGGTGTCGTCACCGCCTCGAAGGCGAGCGTGAGCAGGGAATCGCCCACCAGGATCGCGGTCGCCTCGTCGAAGGCGATATGGCAGGTCGGCTTGCCGCGGCGCAGGTCGTCGTCGTCCATCGCCGGCAGGTCGTCGTGGACCAGCGAGTAGGTGTGCACCATCTCGATGGCGGCGGCGGTGTTGACGGACCAGGCGCGCGGCACCTCGAAGAGATCGGCGCCCGAGAGCACCAGGAAGGGCCTGAGCCGCTTGCCGCCGGCGAAGAGGGAGTAGCGCATCGCCTCGGGGAGCCGCCCGTCAGCGCCCTCAGGCACGGGAACCAGTGAATTGAGCGCTTCGTCGACGGCCTCCGCAGCCTCGCCGAGCGCATGCTCCAGCGACCTCACCCGGTGTCCTCAGCCGGTCTCGAACGGCTCCGTGCGGGCGGCACCGGCGGCGTCACTGTCGATCTTCTCGACGCGAAGCTCGGCCTGCCTGAGCTTCTCCTCGCAGAACGTCTTCAGCTTGACGCCGCGCTCATAGGCCGCGATCGCCGCCTCGAGGCCGGTCTCGCCTGCCTCCAGCTCGTGCACGATCCCCTCGAGCTCGCGCATCGCGCTCTCGAAGGTCTGCGCCTCGCCGTCCTTCTCGCCGTCCCCGCTCATGGGCCGAGTCTATGGTGTGCCCCGATGCGCGGCAACTCACTTGCCCGGCTCAGGATCAGCACGCAAGGCGCCGATATCCTCGAACAGCTCGTCCACGTCGGCGAAGGATTTGCCCTTGCCTGCCTCCAGCTCCTTCATAGCTTTGCAGGTGGTGGCGTTCGGCTCCTGTACCGCGTCCTCAAGTCGCTTTTCATCGACCATGACGAAACTCCTTCACCGATGACGCCGGGTTAGCCCGCGATGCTCGGGCGGGCGGAGACCTCGGCGTGCCAGCGCCGGGCGTTGGTGTGATCCTCCGGCAGGCCGATCTTGGCGCCCCTGGTCGCGAAGTCGACGATGCAGAGCGCGGTGATGTCGGCGACGCTGAAGCGGGGGCCCGCGATGAACCGGTTGTCCGCAAGCTGACGCTCGATGCGGCCGTAGAAGCGGGCGAGCCGCTTCCTGCCGCGCTCCACCAGGTCCGGGATCTGCTCGATCGGCTCCGCGAAGCCCGGCAGGCCCCGGCCCGCGAACGCCGGGGTGGAGTTGCGGAACACCTCCGCCACGCCGTTGAAGCCCTCGTTCTCGGCGCGGCGCTCCCACATGTCGACCATCGCGCGGTCCCGCCGGTTCACGCCGAAGAGCGGCGGCGCCGGATAGGCCTCCTCCAGAAAGCGGCAGATCGCCATCGCCTCGCCGATCTGGGTGCCATCGTCGAGCTCCAGCATCGGCACGATCCGCCCGACGTAGCGGGCGAGGAAGTCGTCGGTGAGGTGCGCGCCTTCACCGGCCTCCACCACCGGGATCTCGATGCCCTTCTCGGCCATGTAGATCAGCACCCGGCGCGGGTTGGGCGCGGCCCCCCAGCTGTAAAGCCTCATTGCGTCCTCCTTGCGGCCCGGCCCAGGGCCCCTAGATCGCTGGCCGCTTGTCGCGCCAGGGCTGGGTCGCACCCTCGAAGGCGGCGGCGGCGCGGAACACGCTCAGATCGTCGTAGGGCCGGCCCACGATCTGCATGCCGGTGGGCACGCCGTAGGACGAGAAGCCGGTGGGCACGCTCATGGCCGGGCACTGGCTGACCAGATTGAAGGGGTTGGTGCAGACCCAGCCGACGTAGGCCGGCAGGGGGACCCCGTTGATCTCGAAGTTGGGGTCCGCGTCGTCGTGGTCGGCCTTGACCGCGGGCACCGCGAGCGTCGGGCAAATCAAGATGTTGTAGGACTTGAGGATCGGCTGCAGCTGCTGCCACATCCAACCGCGGAACACCTGGCACTGATAGAGCCGCGCGGCGCTGTGGCCGAGCCCGCTCTCGAGCAGCGTGACGACGAACGGGTCCATTTCGTACCGCCAGCGGGGCAGGAACTGGCCGGCGATCCCGGCGAAGAGGCCTTCCCACCAGGTCATCCAGCAGTCGAGGACCCCGAAGTTCCAGCCGACATCGACCTCGTCCACCTCGCAGCCGAGCTCGCGCAGCGTGTCGGCCGCGCGCCGCGTGTTCTCCTGCACCTCCGGGTCGATCTGGAGGTAGCCGAGGTCCATGGAGAAGGCGACCTTCCAGCCGCGGATGTCGTCGTAGGTCGCGGGCAGCCGCACCCTGTTCGGCAGAGTGCAGAGATCGTCCGGATGGGGGCCCGACATGACGTTCTGCATCAACGCGGCGTCCGCGACGCTCCTGACCATGGGGCCATAGTGCAGGATCGTCTCAAGGGGATGGTCGCGGTCCAGCGGATTGCGGCCGAAGGGCGGCTTGTAGCCGAAGATGCCGCAGGCGGACGATGGGATGCGGATGGAGCCGCCGCCGTCGGTGCCGTCGGCGAGCGTGGTCATGCCGCCGGAGACCGCCGCGCCCGCGCCGCCGGAGGATCCGCCGGAGGTGTATTCCAGGTTCCACGGATTGGGCGTGATGCCCCAGAGCGGACTGTGGGTGGCGCCGGAATAGGCGAACTCCGGCGACGTGGTGCGCATATGCATGATGGCGCCGGCGCGCAGCAGTCGGTCTACCGTCGCCGCGGTGTAATCCGGCCGAAAATCCTCGAAAATCTTGGAGCCGAAGGTTGTGATCTCTCCCTTGACCGGGTGGAAGTCCTTGATCGCCACCGTCACCCCTTCGAGGGCGCGCAACCGGCCATCGGTCTTTCCGTACTTGGCCTCGGCCTTCTTCGCCTGTTCACGCGCCCGGTCGAAGAAGTCGTAGGTGATGGCGTTGACCTGGGGGTTGATCGCCTGCGAGCGCGCGATTTGCGCGTCCAGCAGCTCGACCGGCGAGAGCGTGCGCGCCTTGAAGCGCTCCAGCGCCTCGCTCGCCGTCAGATAACAGAGCTCGAGATCCGCCGATGCCATTGTGTGTCTCCCCCTGGCCTCTCCGGGCCTTCCTTAGCGTTCCCGGTCGCGACGATGCGCTCGTCAGGCGAGGTGCACGACCTCTCGCCGCTTGATGCTCTCGTCGGCGGCAATGACGATGCGCAGGCTGTTGACCGCGCTGTCCATGTGTTCTGAAAGATCGAGGTCCTCGCGGATCGCCTTGAGCAGGAATTCCTGCTCGCGGTCGCACAGCTCCTGGTGGGTCGGCTCGTCGGCCATGTCGACCCACTGGTCCTCGTGCACGAAGTTGTTGGCCTCGTCGATCTCGCTGGAATGGCAGAGCAGCGCGTTGGTCTTGGTGTGCGAGTCGATGTCGTCGGAGGCCGCGTGGTCCTGCCCCTCCTGCGGCATGACGATGCTGACGCAGCCCTTGGGCCCGACCACGTCCTTCACGAAGAACGCGACCTCGCTCATCATCGGGCCCCAGCCGGCCTCGTACCAGCCCACCGAGCCGTCGTCGAACTCGACGTGCAAGTGACCGTAGTTCTGTACCTTGGTCTGGTCGGTAAGCTGCGCGCCGATGCCGTGCACGCGCACGGGCTGGGCTCCGGTCATCTGGCACATGACATCGACGTAGTGGACCCCGCAATCGACGATAGGCGTCAGCGACTCCATCAGATTGCGATGCCAGTTCCAGGCCGGCCCCCGGCTCTGCTGGTTGAGATTCATGCGCATGACCAAGGGCTTGCCGAGAGTCCGCGCACGCTCGATGAACTCCTGCCACGCGGGGTGCACGCGGAGGATGTAGCCGATGACCAGCTTCTTGCCGGTCTCGCGCGCCTTGTCCACCACCGCCTGGGCACCATCGACGGTGGTGGCGAGCGGCTTCTCGACGAAGACATGGCAGCCCGCGTCGAACGCCTTCAGGCAGAACTCCTCGTGCGTGTTGGGATACGTGTTGATCGAGACCGCATCGGGCCGGGACTCGGCGAGCGCCTCGTCGACGTTCTCGTAGCGGGGCAGCGACGCAAGCTCGACGGGCAGGTCGTTGCGCCCGCGAATGCTGCGGCTGCACAGCCCGACGATTTCGAAGCCTTCGATTTTGTCGTACGCGAGCGCGTGGCTGAGCCCCATGTTGCCGACGCCCACCACGAGCACCCTGATTGCGCCGTTCTGCATGACCGCCTCCCCTCTCCGCCCGCGCGCCGGGCGGAATGCGTTTGTCGCGTTTGCTGGTTCTTGTTGTGGCTCATTGTGCCGCCGCCCGCAGACCCGATCAAACGGCCGGAAGGTCGCTCAGGCACCGAGCGGCGTCGCCACCGTGCCCTCGATCTCGATCAGCATTCCGGGATGAGCGAGTTCCGTCACGCCGACGAGGGTACGTGGCGGCGGGTTCGCCGGGTCGAAATGACGGGCGGAGATCTCGTTCACCACGTTCTGCCCCGACATGTCCGTGAGGTAGATGTTGAGCTTGACGATCTGGGAGAAGTCCGCCCCCGCCGCTTCCAGGATGGTGCCGATGTTGGCGAAGGTCTTCTCGGTCTGCTCGCGAATGCCGCCTGCCAGCCATTCCGCCTCGGCCACCGGATCGTGCGGGTGCGCGTGGTAAATCGGGATCGGCCCGCAACCTGAGAACAGCAACAACCGCGCGTCCTCCACCGCGAAGGCGGCGCTGAAGGGGCTGCGGTATTCCGGCTGGAGGGGGATGTGGTGGATCGGCGTAATTGGCATAGCGATGTCCCGTGGTCGGCAAAGGGGCGCCATGCTATCCCATCGCCCAAGGCACCGGAACGGCACGCGGCGGGGTCGGCGGCGACAGACACACAGGCAACCGAGACCCACAAAGAACTGGGGCGGTCCCGAGGACCGCCCCAGCTGGAGGACCGACCAGTCGTTTGGGAGACAGCGGGAGGGACGAAGCGCTTCACCGTCACCCGTAGTCTGATCTAACGGTCGATTGTGGCATTGATGTGGCAGAATCGGGCATGACGGGCCAGAGGACGACCGGCGGTGGAAACGGCCTCGGTTTGCGCGCAGCGTCGGCTGCGGTGCTCGTGCCCGTTGCCTTGGGCACGGCCTATCTGGGCGGCCCCATCTTCGTCGCCGCAATGGGCGCCGCAGGTGTGCTCGCCTGGCTCGAGTTGCGCAGGCTGCTCCGCCGGCGGGCGGTGGACGCCGCGAGCGTGGCCGGCATCGCGGGTCTGGCTGCGGCCTGCGCGCTCTTCACCACGGTCGGAGCCGTTGCAGCCGCGGCCGCCGCGGCGGCGGCCGCGCTCGTCGTCGCAGGAGCGGAACGCGGCGGGCTGCGGGAACGGGCCGCGGGTCTGGCGGGGACTGGCATCATCCTCTTGCTCGTCGTCGCGACGCTCACGCTGCGCGGCGACGATCCGGCGGGCCGGGCGACGGTCTTCTGGCTCCTCGCCGTGGTCTGGGCGAGCGACACCGGCGCTTATCTGGCTGGGAGAACGCTCGGAGGTCCACGCCTTGCGCCCCGCATCAGCCCGGCCAAGACATGGGCCGGCGCAGTTGGCGGTGTGGCGGCGGCGGCGGGAGCGAGTATCCTGCTGGGCTGGTCGATGCCGCTCGCCGGCTGGGTGGCGGAGCGACCCCCGCTCGCCCTGCTGGCGGCCGCGGGCGTGCTCGGCTCGATTACGGGACAGATAGGCGACCTCGCCGAGTCCGCCCTGAAGCGCCGCGTCGGCGCAGACGACTCTGGCCGTCTGATCCCCGGCCACGGCGGAATTCTGGACCGCGGCGATTCTTTCGCCGCCGCCGCCTTCGCTTTGATCCTGGCGACCGTGATCGGCGGCGGGGAGCCGCCCTGGTCTTATTCGCCCTGACCGGGCCGTCGGGTACTTCGCCAGCGCCGGATGCCGATGGCGAGAGTCGCGGCCGTCGCGAGAAGCAAGAGAATGGCGAGGATCCAATCTCCAAACCGGGCCATCGGAGTCGGCGCAGCAAGCGCTGGCGGGAGTGGCGCATCGAGGACGCCGATTTCTCCCAGCCCGAGGCGGCCAACCACGCGTCCGTAGGAATCGACGACGGCGGAAATTCCGGTGTTCGCCGCCCGCACCAGCGGCATGCCCTCCTCCACGGCCCGGAGGCGCGCCGCCTGAAAGTGCTGATAGGGCCCGGCGGTATGCCCGAACCAAGCGTCGTTGGTGATGTTGAGCAGCCATTGCGGCCGTTCGCCCGGTGGTGCGTCGTCGGCCACCACCTCGCCGGGGAAGATCGCCTCGTAGCAGATCAGCGGGCTGAAGGGTGGCACGCCCGGCAGCCTGAGCGTGCGCGCTCCTGGCCCGGCGGAGCTGTCGACCGCGCCGTAGGCCAACCGTCGCAGATTGATGATTCCGCGCAGTGGCATGTATTCGCCGAACGGCACCAGGTGGTGCTTGTCGTAGGAAGCCGTGATGGCTTCCGCCGGGCCCAGCGCATGGAGGCTGTTCCAGACCGCGATCGTGCGCCCCGCCGAGCGCGTGCGCCGGGGTGCGCCGGTGATCACGTAGCCGCCCAGGGGCGCGGCGCGCGACACGAAGGCCTGGAGCGTCGCGCTCTCGTCCAGGAAGAAGGGCACGGCCGTCTCGGGCCAGATCACGACGTCCACCTCGTCGAGCCCCGGCTCGTGGGAGAGCACGACGTGGTGGGCGAGCCCCGCCTCGCGCGCGCCGTCCTCCCACTTCCGGGTTTGATCGATATTGGCCTGTACCAGGCGAAGGTTCACCTCGGTCGGCGCCCGATCGGGCGCCAGCGCGAGGCGCGCCTGCCCACCGACCCAGATCGCCGCCAACAGCCCGAACGCAATAGCGGGCAACAGCCAGGGTCGGCGGGCGCGGTGCTCGTCCTCAGGCGGCGACACTAGCGCCGCCGGTGCCGCTGCAGCGAGCACGGTCGCGAAGCTCAGCCCATAGACCCCGACCACCGCCGCGGACTGGATCATGCCCACGGATGGCATCCAGACCGTGCCCATCAGGTTCATGGGAAAGCCGGTCAGGATGTTGCCGCGCAGCCACTCGGCCGCGGTCCAGGTGACCGCGAGGGCGAGCACCCGGCCCGCGATGGGCAACGGGGGAAGCCGTGCCGCGAAGGCGGCCAGCGCCGGGAAGAGCGCGAAGCCCGCCGAGAGCCCGATCACCGCCGGCGCCACCATCCAGCCGAAGCGAGAGGGGTCGGTCAGCATGGCGGCGCCGATCCAGTAGATGCTGAAGAGGAAATGAGCGAAGCCGAACCACCAGCCCGCGATGGCGGCACGCCAGGGCGAGCGGCTGGCGTGGATCAGCCAGACCAGCCCCGTGAACGAGACCACGAGCAGAGGAAGCG
>JAPPKP010000234.1 GCA_028819955.1 Rhodospirillaceae bacterium
GCGTCGGACAGGGCGACCGGGTCGCGGGCTATCTGCCCAACATGCCGGAGACCATCGTCTCGGCGCTGGCGGCGGCGAGCCTCGGCGCGGTCTGGTCCTCCTGCTCGTCGGATTTCGGCACGCGCGGTGTGCTCGACCGCTTCGGCCAGATCGCGCCCAAGGTGCTGATCGCTGCCGACGGCTATTTCTACAACGGCAAGACCTTCGACCGCAGGCCGCAGATACGGGAAATCCTGGCCGAGCTTCCCACCGTGGAGCACGTGATCGTGGTGCCCTATGCGGAGGACAGCCCCGCGCTCGACGGCATCGCGAACGTAACTCTCTACGGCACGGCGCTCGCCGAGCATCCGGGCGGGCCAATCGACTTCGTGCGCGTGCCCTTCGACCACCCGCTGGTGATCATGTTCTCCTCCGGCACCACCGGAGCGCCGAAGTGCATCGTCCACGGCACCGGCGGCACCCTGCTGCAGCACATGAAGGAGCACGCGCTGCACAGCGACGTCGGGCGCGGCGACCGGGCGTTCTACGCCACCACCTGCGGCTGGATGATGTGGAACTGGCTGGTGAGCGCGCTCGCCTCGGAGGCGACGCTGCTGCTCTACGACGGCTCCCCGTTCCACCCCGACGGCAACGTGCTCTTCGATTATGCGGACGCCGAAGGCATGACGCTTTTTGGCGGCTCTGCCAAATACTTGGACGCGGCTGCTAAGGCGGGTATCGAACCGAGGCGCACCCATGATCTCGGCACGCTCCGCACAATGACCTCCACCGGCTCGCCGCTCGCGCCCGAGGGCTTCGAGTACGTCTATCGCGCCATCAAGGACGACCTGCATCTCGCCTCGATCTCCGGAGGCACGGACATCATCTCCTGCTTCGCGCTGGGCAACCCCATGGGCCCGGTCCGGCGCGGCGAGTTGCAGGCCTTCGGCCTCGGCATGGCGGTGGACGTGTTCGACGATGCCGGCAAGCACCTTCGCGGCGAGCCTGGCGAGCTCGTCTGCACGCAGCCCTTCCCCTCCATGCCGGTCTCGTTCTGGAATGACCCGGACGGCGCCAAGTACCACGGCGCCTACTTCGACCGCTTCCCCGGCGTCTGGTGCCACGGCGACTGGGTAACGCGCACCGAGCACGACGGGCTGGTCATCCACGGCCGCTCGGACGCGGTGCTGAACCCCGGCGGCGTCCGCATCGGCACGGCGGAGATCTACCGCCAGGTCGAGCAGTGCGACGAGGTGCTGGAGGCCATCTGCATCGGCCAGGACTGGGAGGGCGACCAGCGCATCGTGCTCTTCGTCCGCCTGCGCGAGGGCATCGCCCTGGACGACGCACTTGTCGACCGGATCAAGGCGCGCATTCGCCGCGAGTGCACGCCGCGCCACGTGCCGGCGAAGGTGATCCAGATCGCCGATATCCCGCGCACCCGCTCCGGCAAGATCACCGAGCTCGCAGTCCGCGACGTGATCCATGGCCGCGCGGTCAAGAACCGCGAGGCACTGGCAAATCCGGAGGCGCTGGCACTGTTCGAGGACCTGCCGGCCCTTCAGGTTTAGCGGCCCAGCGGGAGCGGTGACTGCGACACCCGTTCCTTACTGGTGCGGCCATTGACACCCGCAAAACAAACGTTCAGTTTGCGTTGCGGCGGCGGAGGGAGACCGCGCAGGAACCTCCCGCGCGGGCCGCAACCTTCACACCGTCCTGTCCGTGTGACGCCATCGCCCGACATTCGCTAAGGAGGAGCAAAGCATGTTCTCTATGCCCAAGAAGGCGCTGTACAAGCCGATCAGCCGCCGCAAATTCCTCGAGCTCGGAGGCGGCGTCGCAACCGTGCTCGGCGCGGGCTCGATCGCGGTCGGCATGAACTCGGTCATCACGCGCCGGCCGGTCTATGCCTATTCGTCCGATGAAGCCAAGTGGCGCCAGTACGAGGGCTCGAAGCTCGTCTTCATGTCCGAGAACACGCCGCCTTCCTTCGCGATCCGCGACAACATCCAGGCGTTCTACGATCTCACCGGCATTGAAGTCGAAATTCTCACCGACGGCCTGCCGACCGTGCAGCAGAAGGTCGGCATCGACCTGCGGAGCGGCCAGGCCGACTATCACCTCAATTACGTGCAGGACAAGCCGATCGGCTCGCCCTTCGCCGACTTCTACGCCGACCTCAACGAGTTCACGGTGGACGACACGTTGCCGCTGGACCCGCAGGGCTACGGCAGTGACGTCTGGTTCGAGAACTACCTCGATGCCTGCGGCGTCTACTACGAGCGCGGCCCGATCCGCGCCTTCCCCTATGACTGCGCGGTGTCCTGCACCTTCTACCGGCAGGACCTGTTCGAGCAGCTGACCAAGGACTTCGAGGCCGACTACGGCTACCGCCTCGAGTTCACCGACGAGACGACCTACAAGGACATGGTCGATATCGCCGAATTCTTCCGGAAGATGCACGAGCGCGATTCGTCCATCCCCTATGGTTACGCGCAGCATCACGGCTCGTTCGGCTGGACCACGCAGCTCGATATTCAGCGCCACATGTACGCGCAGAACCAGTGGCTCGACTTCGCGGTCGACGACACGCTGGGCTCGAAGAACCCCGGCCCGACCAACTGGGGCGATGCGCAGTCGGTCAAGGCGATGGAAGGCTACAAGGCGCTCGCCGACGTCAGCCATCCCGACAACTTGACCAACGGCACCCTGGAGCTGAACACGGTCTACGCCGCCGGCGGCGTGGCCATGCAGATCCAGTACCACGAGTTCGCGGCGTCGGTTGAGGACCCCGAGCAGTCGGTCGCGGCCGGCGGCAAGACGGGCTACGCCATGGGGCCCAAGGGCGCGGTCGAGTGGAACGTCGACGGCAGCGACAACGTCGTCAACGCCACCAACTGCGGCATCGGCGGCATCGGCATCAATGCCGGCGCGTCGATGGACCTGCAACGTGCGGCGTTCATCTTCGCCAGCTGGGCCTGCAGCCACGACACGCAGCTCATGGTGCTGCGCGGTGTCGGCGGCACGCCCACCCGCAAGTCCGTCCTCGACGTGCCGGAGGTTCAGGAGGCGCGCAACCGGCCGACCACCATGCCGAACGCGCTCACCTTCGAGGCGGTCTACGACAAGGGTATCCGCTCACCCAACATGGTGCTTGGGCCGAAGCTGCCGAAGTCGAACGAGTATCACGAGATCGTTCGGGTCGGGACGCAGCAGTGCATCTCCGGCGAGCTGTCGGCTCAAGAGGCGTGCGAGTCCATCAGGGACGAGCTCGACTCCATCCACGACATCTAATCGGTACCCCGCTGCTCGGGAGGCGCCGGCGCTCCGGCGCCTCCCAGGCAGATTCTGGCTTCTGACCAACACCGGCAGTAGCCGTCCGCCGGCAGCGAAACGGCGCGGAGACTCAGCGCATGGCCAACATCGCGAACATGGATGTCGCGGGTGGCGTTGTGCGCGGTGTACGGACGATCGACTACGTGCCGGAAGGATTCAACCGCCGGCCGCCGCGCTATTACCTGCTGTGGCTGATGCTGCCGGCGATCCTGCTGCTGGCGGCGATCTCGCTCTATCCCCTGGTCTGGCTCGTCTACATGACCCTGCACGAGGTGCAGCTCGCGCCTGGCAAGTCGGACGTGTGGGCCGGCATCGACAACTTCTCCCGGCTGGCGAGCGACAAGAAGTTCCTGCGCGGCTGGCTCACCCTCTTCAAGTACAGCGCACTCTGCCTCTCGGTCGAAATCGGCCTCGGCGTCCTGGTGGCGGTTATCCTCAACAACAACCGTTTCGAGAAGATCCTCGTCACCATCTTCCTGATGCCAATGATGATGGCGCCCGTTATCGCCGGCTTCCTTTACATGTTTCTCTACAACGGCACCTTCGGCTGGTACTTCTGGCTGCTGCAGAGCATCGGCCTGCTCCAAGGCGGCTCGATCCTCGGCAACAAGTTCTGGGCGATGTTCGCCATTGTCGCGACCGACGTCTGGCAGTGGACGCCGCTCATCGCGCTGATCACGCTCGCCGGGCTCAAGCGCGTGCCGCAGGACCAGCTCGAGGCTCACATGGTGGACGGCGCCGGGCCCTTCCGCAATTTCTTCAGCGTGGCGCTGCCCAATCTCTACCCCTTCCTGCTGATCGCGATCCTGCTCCGCTTCATGGACAATTTCAGGTTCATCGACCACATCCTGATCATGACCGGCGGCGGCCCCGCCAACGCGACCAAGATCCTGCCGACCTATCTGTTCGACGTGTCGTTCAAGTTCTTCGAGCTCGGCCGCGGTGCCGCAATCGCGTTCACCCTGCTGCTGCTGACGATCTTGTTGGGCTTCGTGCTGACCAAGGTGTTCGAGGACCCGACCCGCAAGATCAGGACGCAGGGCGAGGACTAGCCGATGGCCTCGCGTGAGATCGTCCGCTACCGCTCGCCGCTGAGGAGCGCGCTGCAGGGGCTCTCGATCCTGTTCCTGATCTTCTTCTTCGTCTGGACCGTGCTGCCGCTCTTCATCATGGTGGTCTCGTCCTTCAAGGACCTCCTGGATGCGTTCCAGCTGCCGGAAGTCGGCGACTGGGGCAACCTCGGCGTGATGTTCGACTTCGAGCCGACCGGCGCGCACTACGTCGAGCTCTTCACCGAGAAGCACTTCGGCACCTACCTGCGCAACAGCCTGATCGCATCCCTGGGCTCCGCGGCGGTCTCGGTCTCGCTCGGCTCGATGGCGGCCTACGCGCTCTCCAGGGCGGAGTTCCGCGGCAAGCGGGACCTCCTGTTCTGGATCATCTCGACCCGCATGGCGCCGGTGGTGGCGGTCATGGTGCCGCTCTACGTGATCTTCCGCTCGTCCGGGCTGGTCGGCACCCTGCCCGGCCTGATCCTCGCCTACACCACCTTCAACCTTCCCTTCGCCATCTGGATTCTGAAGGGCTTCTTCGACAACGTCCCCTACGCGATCGAGGAAGCGGCGCAGTGCGACGGCTGCACCCGCTGGCAGGCGTTTCGGCTGATCATCCCGCTGGTGGCGCCGGGAATCGGCGCGTTCATCGTGCTCTGCGTCCTATTCGGCTGGAACGACTTCCTGTTCGCCTCGATCATCGGCTCGGGCGGCGCCAAGACCCTGCCGGTGGCGACGGCGGAACTCGTGCAACCCGTGAAGATTCAGTGGGGCATGATCATGGCCGCGGGCGTGGTCACGACCGTGCCGATGATGTTCCTGGGCCTTCTGATCCGACGCTATCTCGTCGCGGGGCTGACCATGGGCGCGGTCCGAGAGTAGGCGGGAGCCGAAGCGAATGCCTGTCTGGAGGAACTGATGGCTACGGTGACGATCTCCGACGTCTGGAAGTATTACGGCAAGACCATGGCCGTAAAGGAGCTCAACCTCGAGATCAAGAACAACGAGTTCATGTGCATCCTCGGGCCCTCCGGCTGCGGCAAGTCGTCGACGCTGCGCATGCTCGCGGGCCTCGAATTCATCTCCTCCGGCGACATCTACTTCGACGACGTGCGCGTGAACGACCTGCCGCCGCGCGATCGCGATATCGCCATGGTGTTCGAGAACTACGCCCTCTATCCCCACAAGACCGTCTACGAGAACATGGCGAACCCGCTCAAGCTGAGGCGGACGCCCAAAGACGAGATCGAGCGCCGGGTGCGCCGCGCCGCCGAGATTCTGGAGATCGACCCCCTGCTCGGCCGCAAGCCGGTGGAGCTCAGCGGCGGGCAGAAGCAGCGCACCGCCATCGGCCGCGCCATCGTGCGCGAGCCCAAGGTCTTCCTCTTCGACGAACCCATCGCCCATCTCGACGCCAAGCTGCGCTCCCACATGCGGGGCGAGCTCAAGCACTTGCAGCGAGACCTCGAGACCACCACCGTCTACGTCACCCACGACCAGCTCGAAGGCATGTCGATGGCGGACCGGATCGCGGTGATGCACGAAGGCGTGCTGCAGCAGCTCGGCACACCCGAGGAAATTTACAACCGGCCCTCCAACGAGTTCGTGGCGGGCTTCGTCGGCGAGCCGCCGATGAACTTCCTCGACTGCACCCTGGAGCGGACCAACGTCGGGCTCACCGTCGTGCATTCGGGCTTCCGGCTCGCGCTCTCCGAGGAACAGGCCAGCCTGCTCACGGCCAGCGGGGCGGACGCGGAGGTACGTGTCGGCATTCGCCCCGACAATCTGGCCATCGAGTCGGGTGCCGACGGCACGCTGGATGTGCCGGGCGAGATCTTCGTCACCGAGCCGCTCGGCGGCGACATGATCGTCGAGGTCACCATCGGCAGCGATCGGGTCATGGTGAAGACCAAGATCGGGCCCATGGGAGGGCCCGGCGATCCCTGCCGCATTGGCTTCGATGTGGACAAGCTACACGTCTTCGACATTAACACGGGCGTCGCCTATTTTTAGGACCGAACGCCACCACGCAGGCAAAGGGGAGCAACTCGTATGCAACTCAGCAGAGACCAATTGTTGACGGCTTACAGGACCATGCGCACGATCCGCGAGTTCGAGGAACGCCTTCACGTCGAGTTCGCGACCGGCGAGATTCCGGGCTTCGTGCACCTCTATGCCGGCGAAGAGGCGAGCGGTGTCGGCGTGTGCATGCATTTGGACAATCGCGACCGCATCGCCAGCACCCATCGCGGCCACGGCCACTGCATCGCCAAGGGATGCGACGTGGACGGCATGATGGCAGAAATCTACGGCCGCAAGGACGGCCTCTGCGCCGGCAAGGGCGGCTCCATGCATATCGCCGACCTCGACAAGGGCATGATGGGTGCCAACGGCATCGTGGGCGGCGGCCCGCCGCTCATCTGCGGCGCGGGCGTCGCGGCGAAGCAGCTCGGCACCGGCGGTGTCGCCATCGCCTTCGTCGGCGACGGCGGCTCGAACCAGGGCACGACCTTCGAAAGCCTCAATCTGGCTTCCGTCTGGAACCTGCCCTGCATCTTCGTGATCGAGAACAACGGCTATGCGGAATCGACCTCGTCCAAATGGTCGATCGCCTGCGACGATGCCGCCGATCGCGCCAGCGGCTTCAACATGCCGGGCGTCGTGATCGACGGGCACGACTTCTTCGCGGTCTACGAAGCGGCCGGCGAAGCCATCAAGCGCGCCCGCGAGGGCGGCGGCCCGAGCCTGCTGGAATGCAAGCTCAACCGCTACTACGGTCACTTCGAGGGCGACGCCCAGACTTACCGCGGCCCCGACGAGGTCAAGAAGCTGCGCGAGTCGCGCGACTGCCTTGCCATGTTCCGCGAACGAGTGACCGAAGCCGGCCTGCTCGACGCGGCCGATCTCAACGCAATCGACGGCGAGGCCGAGGCCCTGATCGACGGCGCGGTCGCCAAGGCCAAGGTGGCGCCGCCACCGACCGCCGCCGATCTCTTGACAGACGTCTACGTCACCTACTGAGCGAGGGAGGCAGTCATGGCACGCACAGCAACGTATCAACAGGCGATCAACGAGGCCCTCGCGCAGGAGATGGAGCGCGACGAGACTGTCGTGGTCATGGGCGAGGACGTGGCCGGCGGGCTCGGCACCGATGGCGAGCGCGACGCCTGGGGCGGTCCGCTCGGCATCACCAAGGGGCTCTACGGCAAGTACGGCGATCGGGTGATGGATACCCCCATCAGCGAATCCGCCTTCATCGGCGCCGCCGTCGGCGCGGCGACCGCGGGGCTGCGCCCGGTCGCGGAGCTGATGTTCATCGACTTCATGGGCGTCTGCTTCGACCAGATCTTCAACCAGGCCGCGAAGTTCCGTTACATGTTCGGCGGCAAGGCCGAGACCCCGGTGGTGATCCGCACCATGTACGGGGCCGGGCTCCGTGCCGCCGCCCAGCACTCGCAGTGCCTCTATCCGGTGTTCACCCACATCCCCGGGCTCAAGGTCGTGACCCCGGCAACGCCCTACGACGCCAAGGGCCTGCTGATCCAGGCAATCCGCGACAACGACCCGGTGATCTTCTGTGAGCACAAGGCGCTCTACACGCTCGAAGGCGACGTGCCGGAGGAGCCCTATGCGCTCCCCTTCGGCGAAGCCAACATCGTGCGCGAGGGCGATGACGTTTCGATCGTGACGCTCGGCCGCATGGTTCACGTCGCGAACGAGGCTGCGGAGGCACTCGCCGGCGACGGCATCGAGTGCGAGATCGTCGATCTGCGTACGACCTCGCCCATGGACGAGGACACGATCCTTGAGACGGTGGAGAACACCGGAAGGCTCGTGGTGCTCGACGAGTCGCACCCGCGCTGCAACATGGCCACCGATATCGCGGCGATGGTCTGCGAGAAGGCTTTCGATTCGCTCAAGGGGCCGATCAAGCAGGTGACCGCTCCGCATACGCCGGTGCCGTTCTCGGATACGCTGGAGGATCTCTACATCCCCGACGCAGCAGCGGTGCAAAAGGCCGTGAAGGCGGTGATGGAGTCCAGCAAATGAGCGAAGGCATCCGCCCCATTTGCATGCCCAAATGGGGCCTCTCCATGAAGGAGGGGAAGGTCGCCGGCTGGCTCGTGGGCGAAGGCGATTCGATCACGCCTGGGGACGAGGTCATCGATATCGAGACCGAAAAGATCTCCAGCGCGGTCGAAGCGGCGGATCCCGGCGTGCTGCGGCGCTGCGTCGCTCAGGAGGGCGACGTGCTGCCGGTGGGCGGCCTGCTGGGCGTCGTCGCCGACGAGAGCGTCGCCGATGCCGATATCGATGCCTTCGTCGACGACTTCTTGGCCAACTTCGTGCCTCCCGAGGACGACGATGAGGACGGCGGACCGGCGACCGAGACCGTGGAGGTCGCAGGGCGCACGATCCGCTACCTCACGCGGGGCGAAGGCGGCACACCGGTCATCCTGATCCACGGCTTCGGCGGCGATCTCAACAACTGGCTGTTCAACCACGAGGCACTGGCCGCCAAGCGGGTTGTCCATGCCCTCGACCTGCCGGGGCACGGCAGCTCCAGCAAGGATGTGGGCGACGGGTCGGTCGGCTTCTTCGCCGATATCGTCACCGGCTTCGCCGACGCGTTGGAGATCGAGTCCGCCCATCTCGTGGGCCACTCCATGGGTGGCGCGATTGCGCTCGCGATGGCCCGCGCCGCGCCGGGGCGGGTCGCGTCGATCACCCTGATCGGGAGCGCCGGCCTGGGTTCCGATATCGATGGGGACTATCTGGAGGGATTCATCTCGGCCGAGCGTCGGAAGGATCTCAAGCCCCACGTCGAGAAGCTGTTCAGTGATCCTGCGCTGGTGACCCGCCAGCTCATCAACGATCTGCTCGCCTTCAAGCGGATCGACGGCGTCACCGAAGCGCTCGGCACGGTTCGGGACGCCTTCGCGCCCGGCGGTACCCAGGCAAAGGCAATGCGCGACGTGGCGGGCAGCGTGCCGACTCTCGTCATCTGGGGCGCGGGCGACCAGATCATCCCTGCCTCCCATGCCGAGGGCCTGCCGGACGGTGTGGATTGCACGGTGATGGAGGGCCAAGGCCACATGGTGCAGATGGAGGCCGCCACCGAGGTGAACCGGCTGATCGACGAGCGCGTGGGCTGATCCTTCGGGACAACCAATCCGAGTACAGGGCCGCGTCTGCCGAGGCAGGCGCGGCCTGTCCCTTTTTGTCGCCGGACATGGCGCCCCTGCCCCTTCGCTTGGCTATACTGCGCCTATGGGCGAATCGCAGGCACCGGCCGCCGGGCGGCCACCGCAGCTCTTCTGCGGCGACATCGACATCAGGATCGCGGGCGACGGCACGTGGTTCCACGAGGGCTGCCCCATCGGCCGGCTGCCACTGGTCAAGCTCTTCGCGAGCGTGCTCAGGCGCGAGGACGACGATTACTGGCTGGTCACGCCGGTGGAGAAGGCGCGCATCGTGGTCGACGACGTGCCCTTCATCGCGGTCGAGATGGAGACCGAGGGCAACGGCGAGGGCCAGCGCCTGCGCTTCCGTACCAATCTGGACGAGTGGGTGAACGCCGACGCGGCGCACCCCCTCGCCTTTCGCTCCCTGCCGGGGTTGGAGGAGAAGGCGCCCTATCTCACCGTCCGCGACGGCCTGGAGGCGCGGGTCGCGCGTGCCGCCTACTATCCACTGGTGGAGCTCTGCGTCGAGCGGGAGATCGAGGGCCGCCCGGTGCTCGGCGTCTGGAGCGACGGCGCGTTCTTCCCCTTCGACGACACCGCCTGAACGCCCGACGAGCCCCACCGATGCAAGTCGACATTTTGCGCGCGGTGACGCAACAGGCGCCGGGCGCGCCGGATCAGCCCTGGGAATCCGTCATCGCCGCGGCGGACCGGGCGCCTGCATCCCGCGTGCCAGGCTCGCTCCGTCACAGCGAAGAGTCCTGGGGTCGACTGCCAGCATCGGAGCCCATCACACCCGCCGCCGTGCTCGTCGCGGTCATCGAGCGGGCCGGCGCGCTCTCGGTGCTGCTCACCCGGCGGGCCGAGCAGCTTGCGCGCCATGCGGGCCAGATCAGCTTCCCCGGCGGCCGTGCCGACTCCGATGACAGGACCCCGCAGAGAACGGCGCTCCGGGAGGCCGAGGAGGAGATCGGGCTTCCCGCAACGCAGGTCGAGATCGTCGGGCGGCTGGACGACTACCTGGTGGGAACCGGCTACCGCATCACGCCCGTCGTCGGCTTCGTCGCGGCGCCGCCGGCCTTCGAGGCGGACACCCGCGAGGTCGCAGAGGTCTTCGAGGTGCCGCTCTCCTTCGTGCTGGAGCCCACCAACTACCGGCGCGACAAGATGACCATCGGTGGCGTCGAGCGCCGTTTTTAAGTGCTGCCCTACGAGGCGTATCATATATGGGGCGCTACGGCGGCGATCCTTGTGAACTTA
>JAPPKP010000354.1 GCA_028819955.1 Rhodospirillaceae bacterium
CGTCGCGCGTGCGGTTGACGTGCTTGAGCAGCGCGGGCGTGGTCTCGGCGGTCTCGGGATGGATGGTGATGAACTTGCAGCGTGGGTCGCGCTCCACCACCATCAGCTCGACCTTGTCGCCCACCGTGACCCTGCGCCCCACCAGCTCGTGCTCGTAGAAGCCGCCCTGCTCCACCCAATCGACGTAGAAGTTGGCGCGGAACTGGAGCTTGTGGACCTCGATGCCGGTCTCGTCCGCAAGCTGGCCCACGGTCTGGAGCGAGAAGAGCGTGACCGGACGGCAGTCCACGATGCTCCGCTGGGTGAAGCGCAGCGAGAGTGCGCCCTTGGACCGGTCCTCGATCCCGTCGAGAAAGGCCGGGTCCTCGATATCCAGCACCGAGCCGTCGGGGCGCTCGACCTCGACGGCGAAGGCCGCGGCCTCCGGGAACGGCGCGTGGACGTTGGCGGGGTGGCCCATCGCCTCTTCCATGTTGTCGGGCTTGAGCGTGCCGTCACGCTGCTTGAAGCGCGCCTGGTAGAGCACCAGGTCCTCCTGCTCGCGCGCCGTGTGCCAGGGAAACGACGCGGGCGCGGCGGTGGACGCGATCGCGTAGACCCGATCCCCCATGAGGCCGGTGAAGGCCACGAAGATCTCGTCGACCTCCTCGCCCCGCATGCTCTTCACCGGGTACCGCCAGATGCTCTCCACCCTGCCCAACATCGCCCCGTCCTTTCCCGTTCTCGTGCCCGCCGCCGACCGCCCCGGCGCCCCTGTGTACACCATTTATGGACGTTCTACCGGGATGAAGCGGGAGCTTTCGGGCTAGCCGTTGCCGGAATCGGTTGGCTTGTAGGTCGGCGCCACGCTGTTCGGCCGCCCCGGCACGGAGAGCTCCGTCACGGTCGCCGGGGTGCGTGCGACGACCTCGCCGCGGCGGATCACCGCGAGCCGCGTCGCCCGCAGGCGGATCGCCTCCAGCGGGTCCGCGGCCTGGAGCACGACCATGTCGGCATGGCAGCCGGGCTCCAGCCCGTAGCCCTCGAGATGCATCATCCTGGCCGGGCCCACGGTGATCGCGTCGAAGCAGGCCCGCACCTCGTCCTCCTTGAACATGGCCGCCACGTGCGAGCCCATGTGCGCGACCTCCAGCATGTCGGCGCTGCCATAGACGTACCAGGGGTCCATCATGCAATCCTGACCAAAGGCGATGGTGATGCCGGCCTCTCTCAGCTCCGGCACGCGCGTCATGCCGCGCCACTTGGGATAGCTGCCGTTGTTGTGTCCCCACGCCGCGATGTTGGTGAGGGGATTGGGGGTGACGCCGATCTCCGACTCGGCGATCAGCGGGATCAGCTTGCTGACGTAGTAGTTGTCCATGACGTGCATGGAGGTCAGGTGGGAGGCCGTCACCCGCCCTTGCAGGCCGAGGCGATGGGTTTCCCTGGCGAGGGTCTCGATGTGGCGCGACATCGGGTCGTCGGTCTCGTCGCAATGCATGTCGACCAGGAGCCCGCGCGCCGCCGCGATCTCCAGGAGCTCGGTCACCGACTCGGTGCCGTCTGCCATCGAGCGCTCGAAGTGCGGGATGCCGCCCACGACCTCGACACCCATGTCGAGCGCCCGTCGCAGATGATCCTGTGCGTTGGGGTAGCGGTAGTAGCCCATCTGGGGGAAGGCGATGAGCTGCAGGTCGATGTACGGCGCGACCCGGCGCTTGACGTCGAGCAGCGCCTCGACGCCGGTCAACCTCTCGTCGCAGACGTCGACGTGGCTGCGAATCGCCTGGATCCCCTGGGCGATCGCCATGTCGCAATAGGTCATCGCACGGTCGGCAACCGCCTTCGGCGTTAGCTGGCGCTTCAGCTCATCCCACAGGTAAATGCCCTCGAACAGGAGGCCGGACTGGTCGGGGCGCGGCAAAGCGTCGGTGAGTGCGCGCGCCAGCGTCGCATCCATGTGGAAGTGAGCGTCGATGAAGGGCGGCGAGACCAGCCGGTCCGTGGCGTCGATTTCCTGCCCGGCCTCGGCCTTGAGCGCCGGCTCCACGGCGACGATGCGCCCGTCCTGCACGCCGATGTCCACGCCAACGCGTCCATCCGGCAGATTGGCACCGCGCACGATCAGGTCCATCGCCATGTCGTCTCTCCCGCTCTCACGCCGCCCACGGGTCTTCGACCCTGGGCCAATAGGGCTTCGCCAGCTTGGTGTAGGGGATCGCCGCAAAGTCGGGCGCGATGGCGCCGGGCGCCGCGACGTAGAGA
The DNA here is from genome assembly GCA_028819955.1 of Rhodospirillaceae bacterium. The sequence goes on from JAPPKP010000354.1 coordinate 2,245, forward strand.
ATCTCCTTCGCGATGGGCGCGAAGCCCGCGTGAAAGTGCTGGGTGGACTTCACCACCACGATCTTCTTGCCCGCCGCATCGAGCCCGACGGCGGCGAATGCGAGGGGATGGAAGACCTGCGTCCGCACCGTGTTGAGCACGAGGTCGAGGCCGCCGTCCGCGCGCACCCACACGGCGTCGCCCATCCTGTTGCGGACCCCGCCGAAGGTCTGCTCGGCGCCGGTGACGATGCGCTCGACCGTGACCGCGAGGTCCACCGGATCGCCCGAATCCGGGCCGCACTTGCCGCCGATACGAAGCCGGAGCGAGGCCCCCTCCCCCGCCTCCATGCAGAAGCGCACTGCCACCGGGTCCCAGTAGAGGCCGCTCGCCGCATCGCCGATTCCGCGCGCAATCAGGCGCTCCAGGATGAAGGTGGAATCGCTCGGCGCGCCGCCGCCGGCATTGTCCGAGACGTCCGCCAGCACCACCGGCCCGCCGTCGACGGCCAAGGCCCGGTCGATGGCTTCGTCGATCCCGACGGCCGTTGGCCGCGTCTCCTCCCTCATCGCCCAGAGCCGGGCGCCGAGGTCGGCGGCCAGCGCCGCTGCCTTGTCGGCATCGCCATCGGCCACCACCAGGGTCTTGGCCCCCACCTCGGCCACATCGCCCCAGGGGAAGCCGTGGCCGAAGGAGACGGCGAGGATTCCATCGCTGCCCTCGCGTGCCTTCATGCCGGCGACGAAGCTCCGCATCGGCTCGTCCGTGGTGCGCCACATGCTGATCATGCGGCAGTTGTGCGCGGCCATCGCCGGCGCGGTGCGCCCCTGGGCCGCATCGTGGCAGAGCCGGAACAGGTCGCCCGCCCGCTCGCCGATGTCGGTGTGGGGATACTCCTTGTAGGTGACGAGCGCCGTCGCCGCCTCCAGCATCAGCGGCGTGATGTGGCAGTGCAGGTCGAGCTCGCCGCCGATCACCGCGTCGGAGCCGACGACCGCGCGCAGCCGGGCCAGCAGGTCGCCCTCGCAGTCGTCGTAACCCTCCGCCACCATGGCGCCGTGCATGTTGACCAGCACGAGGTCGAGCGGCAGCGCGGCCTCGGCCTGGGCGAGGATTCGATCGCGGTAGCCCTCGTAGACGCCGCGGATCGTCCGCCCCGCCGGCTGGGCGAAGGCGCAGAGTCCTTCGATAACCGTATGCCCTTCCGCCTCGGCGCGCTCGCGCCAGACGTGCAGCGGCTTGCTGAAGGGCGTGGGCGCGTGGCGGGTCGCATCGTCGTCGAAGAGCGTGGTCTCCCGATAGGTCTGCTCCCCCGTCGGCAGCGACGAGAAGGTGTTGGTCTCGGTCCCGAGACAGGCGATGAAGACCCGCATGAGCGCCCTCGTTCCTTATGCGTCAGGTCCGCGCGGATTCCCGATTCGCCCGGCTCTGCGAGGCTACCGTGCGCGCGACGGCGCTTCCAGGCAGGCTGCACGGTCGGCATAATCCCGCCGCGCCGGAAACCGGGCGAACGAAAGGGAAAGCGTCATGGAAGTCGGGCTTTACGGAAACACCCACGGACAGTCCTACCGCGACGACGTCAACATGTTCCTCCACCACACGCCGGCAGAGCAGATGGACCCGATTCGGGTGGCCCAGACCGCCGAGCGCGCGGGCATTCACTCGATCTGGTATCCCGATCATGTCTGCATGCCCTACGCTTCGGAGAGCTTCCACACTGCGAACAAGTCCGGCCAGCGCGCCTACCAGCGCCGCCACAATATGCTGGACGCCGCCGTCGTCATGGGCGCCGTCGCGGTGCAGACCACGACGCTGAAGCTCGCCACCAGCGTGCTCATCGCGCCCTATCGCCATCCCCTCTCGGACGCGCGCCAGTTCATGACGGTGGACCGGCTCTCGGGCGGCCGTCTCATGCTGGGCGTCGGGGTCGGCTGGATGGTCGAGGAGTTCGACGCGGTCGGCATCGACTACGAGGAGCGCAACCGGCGCACCGAGGAGTGCATCCAGATCTACAAGGCGTCCTGGACCGGCGACCTCGCCACCTTCGAGGGCAGCTACTACAGCTTCAAGGACGTCTCCCAGGACCCGAAGCCGGTGCAGCAAGACCCGCACCCGCCCATCGTCTTCGGCGGCAACACGATCAGGGGTGCCCGGCGTGCCGCACGCTTCTGCGACGGCCTCTATCCGCTCTTCCTCGACTCCCACGTCGAGGCCGGCCGTTACGCCAACCTCCAGGACGAGGTGCGCCGCGAGCTTGAGGCGCAAGGGAGGAGCCCGTCCGACTTCCTGATGCTCTGCGCCGCCACCGCGCGCATCACCGACGCCGGCCACCCCGCCGCGCAGGCCAGTCCCCGCCTCACCTGCACCGGCACGGCCGAGCAGATTCTCGAGGACCTCGCGGCGTTCGCCGACGCCGGCTTCTCGATGGCGGTCTGCATGCTGGACTGCCCCTCCGGCGCGCTCTCCGAGCAGCTCGACCAGATCGAGCGCTTCGGCGCCGAGGTGATTCCCGAAGCCAAGAAGCTCAGGCCGGCCGGAGACTGGAAACCCGTCGAATGACGAACAGTGCACCGGGCCGCGCAGCGGGCCGGAGCGCGCGACCGCGCGCCGCGCCGAAGGCGCGTAGCCAAGCGAGCGTCGCTCGGCTACGAGCGCGGAATCATGAATCGAGCGCCCGGCGCTTGAGGGAACTGATTAACTTGAGGGCCGGGGTGAGGAGGGGGGCGGCGGTTCAGCCCGGCGCGGGTCGTGCCCGCTGGTTGTAAAGCAGCGCGCGGCGGCGCGCCTTCTCCTCGTCGGAGAGGGTATCGGGGTCTTCCGGCAGGTCCTCGCCCGCCGCCATGCCGCGCTTCACACCGTCACGCTCTGAAAGTGCTTCAAACCAACGCCTGAAGTATTTGAATTCGTTTATGTCTTGTCCTTGAGATTCCCAGTAGACGGCCCAGGGGTAGGAGATCATGTCGGCGATGGTGTAGTCGTCGCCCGCGAGATAGGGCCGGTCGTAGAGCCGGTTGTTCATGACGCCGTAGAGCCGGTTGACCTCGTTGCCGAAGCGGGTAATGGCGTAGGTCTGGTCGCCCTCGTCGTCCCCCAGCCGGCGAAAGTGGCCGAACTCGCCGAACTTCGGGCCCTGGTTCGCCATCTGCCACATGATCCACTGGTTGACCTCGTAGCGGCCGTGCAGGTCCTGCGGGTAGAAGCGCCCGGCCTTCTCGGCGATGTACATCATCATCGCGCCCGATTCGAAGACGCTCACCGGCGCGCCGCCGCCGGACGGGTCGTCGTCCACCAGGGCCGGCATGCGGTTGTTGGGGCTGATCCTGAGGAACGAGTCCTCGAACTGATCGCCCTTCCCGATGTGGCAGGGGACGAGGCGATAGGGCATCCCGCATTCCTCCAGCAGGATGGTCACCTTCTTGCCGTTGGGCGTCGGCCAGTAGTGCAGGTCGATCATGGCTCCTTCTTCCTCCCGGCGTCAGTCCGTGGGCTGCGTCGCGGCGACGCTCGGCCGGTTCTGGATGCCCTCGTACCACGCCTTGAGCGCGGGGCAGTCCGCCCGCCACGAATCGTCGTGGCGAAACTCCAGGTGGCCGAGACCGCAAATGATCGCGATATGATCGATGCGGAAGGGCGCGGCGGTGAGAACGTCGACCTCGCCGTCGAGCGCCCTGGCGATGCGCCGCACCCGCTTCTCGAAATGGGTCTTGAGGTTGACGCTCTGCTGGTCCGCCGGCTGGCGCTTCTGGAAGATCCACTGGACGCTCGTCTCCGTCAGCGCCGTGCCGAGGGTCAGGCGGCGCTGCCAGCCCCAGCGGTCCTCGTCCGGATAGAGCGTAGGCCCCGCGCCGATCTCGTCGAAATAGGCGCAGATCGCGTGGCTGTCGTAGAGCACGGTGCCGTCGTCCATCGCCAGCACCGGGATCAGCCTGGCCGGATTGAGCCGCTCCAGCTCCTCCGACTCGAAAGGGTTCACGTTCACGATGTCGAGCGCGATGCCGTGCTCCTGTGCCACGATCGCCGCCTTGCGGCCGAACGGCGTGGCCGGGCTCGAATAGAGCTTCATGGTCGTCCTCCCTGCTGGCGCGCGCGTCATAGACCGCCGCCGGGCCGATGTACAGCACCGGCCACGGCCCCCGGAAATCGAGCGCGGGCGCGGGTTAGCGATTGCGAGCGCTGGTACCGACGCCTAAGGTATACACAGCGGCGGGCGTCGCCCGGAGCGGCGCGACGAACCGACCCCTGCGGCATGGGCCCGCGGGAGCGCAGCCGCGCATGCCAGAGGCGGAGGCTGAGACGATGGCAGAGACGCTCTTCAAGAACGTGATGATTTTCGACGGCAACGCCAAGCGCCCCTACGCGGGCGAGGTGAAGCTGCAGGGCAACCTCATCAAGAAGGTCGCGCGCGGCAAGGGCAAGATCAGGGCCAACGGCGCGACCGTGGTGGACGGTGCCGGCGCCACCCTGATGCCGGGCATGGTCGAACCCCACTCCCACGTTTGCTACATCGACAGCGCCAGCTTGCCCGAGATCGGGCGGCTCCAGCCGGAGGAGCACATGGTGCTCGCGCTCGACAACGCGCGGACGATGCTCGACGCGGGCTTCACGAGCCTCTTCTCGGCCGCCGGCGTCGGCTACAACAAGCTCCGCATCGAGCCGGTGCTGCGCGACGTGATCAACGCCGGGCGCTATCCGGGGCCGCGCATCAAGGCGGCTTCGCCCGAGATCGTGTCCTCCGGCGGGCTCGGCGACGAGCGCATGTGGCACATGCACCAGGAGTCGGTGGGCTACATCGCCGACGGGCCGGACGAGGTGCGCAAGGCCTGCCGCCTCTGCGTGCGGGAGGGCGTGGACAACCTCAAGATCAACATCTCGGGCGACGAGTTCGCCCACCCCGGTCAATCCGAGAAGATCACCTACTTCGATGCCGAGGTGGCGGCTGCCGCCGAGGTCGCGCGCGAGGCCGGCGTCAACATCATCACGCACGCCAGGGCCGACAAGGCGGTGCGGCTCGCGCTCAAGCACGGCATCAACATCATCTACCACGCCGACTACGCGACGGATAAGACCCTCGACATGCTGGAAGCCAAGAAGAAGGACATCTACATGGCGCCGGCGGTGGGCATCGTCTACACGACCGCGTACGAGGCTGCCGAGTGGGGAATGACCCGCGAGGTCGCCGAGAGCTACAACCTCTTCTACAAGATGGAGCACACGGTCCGGACCTATAAGGAGGTGCGCAAGCGCGGCATCCGCGCCATGCCGGGCGGCGACTACGGCTTCGCCTGGAACCCCATCGGCACCAACGCCCGCGATCTCGAGCACTTCGTCAACATGTTCGGCTATTCGCCGGCCGAGGCATTGATCGGCGCCACCAAGTGGGCCGGCGAGCTGATGGGCATGAACGTCGGCATGGTCAAGGAGGGCTACCTCGCCGACCTGCTGCTGGTCGACGGCGATCCGACCAAGGACGTCTCGATCATGCAGGACACCGACAACCTGCTCATGATCATGAAGGACGGCGCCTATCACCGCGCGCCGAACGAGATCGCGCTGGCCAAGCGCCGGCGGGGCGAGGCGCCCGCCGCCGCCGAGTAGGCTTTCGCAATTCGCAAAGCGGGGTTGGGGGCTTCCCTGTCGCTGCAGGGAGACCCCCGCGCGCCCCGCGCCCCTGGGCGGTGAGCAGTCGGCGAGGCCGGCCCATTGAAGCTGAACCGCGAACAGCTTGAGGCGTTCCGCCGGGACGGCCTGCTGATCCTTCCCGGCCTCTTCTCCGCAGACGAGGTGGCGGCGATCCGTGCCGCCCTGCCGCCGCTCTACGACGAGGAGAGCGAGGCCAACATCGGCGAGAAGACGGGCACCATGCCCCGCACCATGATGGGTTTGCACCAGCGGAGCGAGCTCTTCGACCGCGTCGCGCGCCACCCGCGCCTGGTCGTGCCGGCGCAGCAGATCGCGGGCCCCGAGCTCTACATCCAGCAGGTCAAGGTCAACGTGAAGGCGGCGTTCGAGGGCGACGTCTGGCAGTGGCACTACGACTTCGCCACCCATCACCGGGACGACGGCGTGCCGGCGCCGCAGGCGCTCAACCTTCACATCCTGCTGGACGAAGTGAGCCACTACAACGGGCCGCTCTACTTCATCCCCGGCTCCCACCGGCACGAGCCGCTGCCGACATTTCACGACGTGACGAGCACGAGCTATCCGCTCTGGGTGGTGGATCGAGAGACGGTCACGAACCTCATCGCCGTGGGCGGCATCACGCCCGCGCTCGGCCCGCCCGGCACGGTCCTGATCTTCGGCGACCTGATGGTCCACGGCTCGCCGGGCAACATGTCGCCGTGGGACCGCGCGATCTTCTCGCTCATCCTCAACCCGGTCGCCAACGCCCAGACCGCGTTCGCCCGGCCCGAGTTCAAGCACCACACCGACTTTTCGCCGGTGGTACCGCTCGCCGACGATTGCCTGCTCGAACCGGCGGCCGCCCAATGAGCGACACCCCGGCGCGCGAGCCGGGTTACTTTCTCGATCGCCTGCGAACAGTCGACCCGGAGGTCCATGCGGCGCTCGCGGGGGAGCTTGCCCGCCAGCAGGACGGGATCGAGCTGATCGCGTCTGAAAACCTGGTCAGCCGCGCAAGCCTGGACGCCCTCGGCTCCGTCATCACCAACAAGACCGTCGAAGGCCGGCCCGGTGCGCGCTATTACGGCGGCGCCGCGTTCGCCGATAGGGTCGAGTCTCTCGCCATCGAGCGGGCCAAGCAGCTCTTCGGATGCGCCTTCGCCAACGTCCAGCCCCATTCGGGCAGCCAGGCCAACCAGGCCGTCTTCCTCGCGCTGCTGAAGCCGGGCGACACGGTGCTGAGCATGGCGCTCGACGCCGGCGGCCACCTGAGCCACGGGGCGGCGCCTAACCTGACGGGCAAGTGGTTCAACCCGGTCCGCTACGGCACCGATGCCGCGGGCCTCATCGACATGGGCGAGGTGGAGCGCCTGGCGCACGGGCACCGGCCCAGGCTCATCATCTGCGGCGGCTCGGCCTATCCCCGCGCGATCGACTTCGCCGGCTTTCGGAGGGTCGCCGATTCGGTCGGCGCCACCCTTCTCGCCGACATGGCGCATTTCGCGGGCCTCGTGGCCGGCGGCGCGCATCCGAGCCCCCTGCCCCACGCCCACGTCACCACGGCGACCACCTACAAGAACCTGCGCGGCGCACGCGGCGGCATCGTCCTCACCGATGACGCGGCGCTCGCGCGCAAGCTGGACAGCGCGGTCTTCCCCGGCGTGCAGGGCAGCGTGATCCTCAATGTGGTCGCGGCCAAGGCGGTCTGCCTGGGAGAAGCGCTCAAGCCCGAATTCAAGGCCTACGCGGCTCAGGTCCTGGCCAATGCGCGTTGTCTCGCCGATACGCTCATGGAGCGGAGCATCGCCATCGTCGCGGGCGGCACCGACACGCCGCTGCTGGTGGCGGACTTGCGCCCGCTCGGGCTGACCGGGGCCGCAGCCTCCGACAGCCTCGAGGCCGCCGGCCTCACCTGCAACAAGAACGCGGTGCCGGGCGACACGCAGCCGCCCAGGGTGACCTCGGGGTTGCGCTTCGGCTCGGCGGCCGGGACCACGCGGGGCTTCAGCGAAGGCGAGTTCCGCCGCATCGGCGGCTGGATCGCAGACGTGCTGCACGCCATGGCGGCAACGGGCGCACGCGACGAGGCGGTCGAGCAGGCCATCCGCGCCGAGGTGCGGGCGCTCTGCCGCGCCTTCCCCATTTATCCCGACCTCAGCGCCGAGACGCCGCACGGTCAATAATCCGTTGCCATGCCCGACGTCGCCGGTTTCCGCGCCAAGCTCGCCGCCGTCGTGCAGGTGGGCGCCAAACCTCTCCATGGTGCGGCTCGCTGCTCAGCGACCACTGAGAGGGCGCCGAGGCTTGCAGCGACGGCCCCGGCGCGCGCTGATAGGATTGCACTCATCATTCATGGGAGACCGTCCATGACCGAAGGCCGAGCCGACCTCGCGAGCTGGCGCGAGCCCGAGGCGCTGATCGAGACCGGTGCGCTCGAGGCGAGCCTCGGTGCGCCCGAGCTTCGCATCGTGGACTGCACCACATGGCTCAAGCCGGCCGAGCCCGGCGACGATGCCCCCTACCGCGTCGTGCCCGGCCGGGCCGAGTACGACGCAGAGCACATCCCCGGCGCCGTCTTCCTCGATATCCAGGGGCAGATCTCCGTCCCGGACACGCGTCTCAAGTTCATGGCGCCCTCCGCAGAGCGATTCGCGGATGCCATGGGCGGGCTCGGCATCGGCGACGGCTCCCGCGTCGTGCTCTACTCGGCCGGCAGCATCATGTGGGCAACCAGGGTCTGGTGGATGCTGCGCGCGTTCGGCTTCGAGCGCGCGGCCGTGCTTGATGGCGGCTGGGAGAAATGGAAGGCGGAAGGACGCCCCGTCTCTTCCGCGCCGGGCGAATACCCGCCCGCAAGCTTCACCGCCACGCTCCAGCCCGGCCGGTTCGTGGACAGCAAGTACGTGCTGTCCCGCCTCGGCCACACCGGCAC
>JAPPKP010000130.1 GCA_028819955.1 Rhodospirillaceae bacterium
CGCGTAGAGCGAGCGCACGTCCGCGCGCTCTACCGCCTGGCCGCCGTACATCACCATCACACGGTCCGCGAGCCCGGCCACCACACCGAGGTCGTGGGTGATCCAGATGATCGCCATGCCGCGCTCGCGCCGCAGCCGCTGCAGCAGGTCCAGGATCTGCGCCTGAATGGTGGCGTCGAGCGCTGTCGTGGGCTCGTCGGCGATCAGCACCTTGGGATCGCAGGCGAGCGCCATCGCGATCATCACGCGCTGGCGCATCCCGCCCGAGAACTGGTGCGGGAAGTCGCCGAGCCGGCTCTCCGCCGCAGGAATCCCCACCCCCTCCAGCAACGCCGCTGCCCGCCGCCGCGCCGCGCGCCGACTCATGCCGAGGTGCGTCCGGAGCGGCTCCGTAAGCTGGTAGCCGACGCTTAGCACCGGGTTGAGCGAGGCCATCGGGTCCTGAAAGATGAAGCCCATCTTGGCGCCGCGCACGTGGCGCAGGCGCGCCGGATCGAGCGCGAGCAGGTCCTCGCCCTCGAGCAGGGCCTGACCGGAAGTAATTTCCGCCGGCGGCATCGGCAGCAGCTTGAGCAGCGAGAGCATGGTCACGCTCTTGCCCGAGCCGCTCTCCCCAACCACGCCGAGCAGTTCGCCCTCGTGCAGGTCGAAGCCGATGCCGTTCACCGCGTGCACCATGCCCCCGCCCGGGGTGCGAAAGCGCGTGCGCACGTCGCGCACGGAGAGCACGGGCGGCCGGCCGGCGGGGCGTGTCACCGGTCCGTCCCTACGCGAGAGCCGGGGCGCCGCTCGTCTCTGGTCGGTCGTCAATCAACCGTCGCGGCTCCCGAATCTGCCCTGTCCCGATGCCCCGCGATCCTAACCGCCGTGCAATCCAGCATGCTAGTCTCCCGCGCCGGATTCGGGCGCGGCGCGGCAGTACGGTGGGGCGGAGATGACGGGGCAGGGCAGGGAACGGCTGGGCGCGGCCGACATCGTGGTGGTCGGCGCGGGGATCATGGGCGCGAGCATCGCCTTCCAGCTCACGCGGCAGTCCGGCCGCAGGGTCGTGGTGGTGGACGAGCGGCCGCCCGTCGGCGGCATGTCGGGCCGCACCTTCGGCCAGATCCGCCAGCACTACTCGAACGCGCTGATGGTCGAGATGGCGATCCGGGGCTTCGACGTGCTCAACAACTGGCGGGCGGAGGTCGGCGTCGGCGATCCCGGCTACGTCAGGCTCGGCTACATGCTGCTGGTGGTCGAGGCGCAGGTCGAGGCCTGCCGGCGCAACGTGGAGCTCGGCCGCCAGCTCGGCGTGGATACGCGCTTCGCCAGCCCCGACGAGATCAAGGCCCTGGAGCCCGCGCTTGTCACCGACGATCTCGCCGGCGGCGCCTGGGAGCCCAACGGCGGCTACATCGACGTGACCCGCATGGTGCTGAGCTGGCTCGGCGCGGCCCAGGCGGCCGGCGCTGTGCTCCATTCCGGGCTCCGGGTGGAGGGCATCGCCACGGATGACGGCAAGGTCGTGGGCGTGGACACGCCACAGGGCCGCATCGAGGCACCCATCGTGATCGCCGCGACCGGTGCCTGGATCGCCGATCTGCTCGGGCCGCTCGGCATCGACGCGCCGATCGAGCGACGACGGCTCGACATGGCCTATCTGAAGCAGCCGCCGGGCCGGCCCACAATCCGCACCTGCATTACCGACGGCAACTCCAACGTCGTGATGCGCCCCGACATGGGGCCCTACCTGCTGGCGGTGGCCTATCCCAACGAGATGCCGGAGGTCGTCGACCCGGCCGCGCCTGCGCCGGCGGAGGACGAGGCCCGCCACCGGACGCGTCTCGACAAGGCGCTGGCAGAGCGGCTGCCAGACTTCGTCGATGCCAGGGTCGCGCGCACGGTCTCCGGCGCCTACGACATCACGCCGGACTTCCACCCGATCCTCGGCTGGGCGCCGGGGCTGGAGGGGCTCTACATCGCCGCCGGCTTCTCCGGCCACGGCCTCAAGCTCTCGCCGGCGGTGGGAGAGTGCGTCGCCGCCGCCGTGCTCGGTACGGAGTCGCCCTTCGACATCCACCCGCTCCGGCCCACCCGCTTCGCCGACGGCGAGCCCATGTACCTCGCCTACGGTCCCTCCGCCCGCGCCTGACGACGATCTATACCGCCCGAGTCAGGAATGGCATCATCCCCGCGTCGCTTCGCGTGCTCCCAACCGGACGAGGACTCCGCCATGCCGACCCTGACCGACGAGCAGCGCCGCCAGTGGGCGGTCGACGGCTACATCCATCTGGGAGGCGCGCTGGAGCCGCAGGAGGTTTCGCTCTATTGCGGGCTGATCGACTCCCTGCGCCCTCAGGCGGGATGGGAGAAGGTACCGGGCTTGCCCTTCGGCCATTACGGCTGGGTGGAGCACAACGCCACTGCGGACGATCTCGAGTCCTTCATGGACCGCCGCGATCTCCTCGGCTACGCCCAGCCCTTCCGGGATCTCATTGACCGGCCCAACGTCTTCGACCCGATCCTCGAGCTCATGGGTCCCAACATCGTGCTCAGCATGTCGCAGGCCATCGTCCGCGCGTCCACGACCGAGTTCCCCGGCTTCATCCACACGGACGGCGGGCAGGCGCTCCGGCAGATTCGGGTGACCGAGACCAGCAGTCCGCTGGCGGTGAAGGCGCTCTACCTTCTCACCGATGTCGAGGGGAGGGACAACGGCAACTTCACGGTCTTCCCCGGCAGCCATCTGCGGCAGATCCCGTTCGACTGCGACGCGGCCCCCAACCCCCACACGCCGGGCGCCGTCCAGTTGGGCGGCAAGGCGGGCGATTGCTACCTGTTCAGCCACGCGCTCTGGCATGGGCCGGCGCCCAACCATTCCGGGAAGGGCCGCAAGACACTGCTCTACAACTACGCGCAGATGTTCCTAAAACCCTACGACTTCCCCACCATGGCCGGCGTCATGGATAAGTGCACGCCGCGCCAGCGCAGGCTCCTGGGCGATCTCGGGCACGACCCGAGGCTGGGCGACTTCTTCTACGTCCCCGAAGACCAGGAGGACGTCATGTTCCAGCGAGCCGGAGCCCGGCAGGCAGCCTGACCGGACCTGAAGCGCCTCTGGATGGGCCTGCTCGCCGACTCTCCGACCGATCGCCCCCCACGTCGTCATGCCCGGACTCGATCCGGGCATCTCTCTCACCCGGACGCACCGGACGCTGGGCAAACACGTGGATGGCCGCATCGAGTGCGGCCATGACGAGATGGAGGCTACGGGTCCCGGCTGAGGCCGCGCTCCTCCAGCGCATCGAGGTAGGTGCGCCAGATCGCGTCGCGGTGCTCCGCGAGGTGCCGCAAGTATGACCACGTATAGATGCCGGTGGTGTGCAGGTCGTCGAAGTGGAGGCGCACGGCGTAGTTGCCGACCGGCTCGATCAGCGTGATCCCGACGTGGCGGCGGCCCGGCACGATGGTCTTGCCCTCGCCGTGTCCCCTGACCTCGGCGGACGGACTCTCCACCCGCAATAGCTCGGCCGGCAGGCTGCACCGGAGGTCGTCGTCGAAATCGATTTCGAGCGTCCTCTCGGCGCTCTTGTAGCGGAGCTCGACCGGCCAGGGCTGGTCCTCGAACGGCGTGCTCACCGGGCCTCGCCTTCCTCCAGCGGCCGCGCCTCGTCCGGCAGCATGATCGGGATGCCGTCCCGGATCGGGAACGCGAGCTTGGCCTTGTCGCTGATCAGCTCCTGCCGCTCGGCATCGTAGCGCAGCGGCTCCTTGGTCAGCGGGCAGACCAGGATCTCCAGCAGCTTGGGGTCGACCGTGGCCCGTTCCTCTCCCATTCGCGTGGCGTCCTTCACTGCATCCGAGACTTGGGCCCGGCTGCGCCGTGGGCCGCCATCTCGAACAGCGCCTGCATCATGGCCACCCGCTGGCTCTCGCTCGAACATTCGAGCAGCGCCTGCTTCTCGCTCGGCTCGAACGGGCAGGCCATGGCGAGGCACGTGACCAGCGCCTCGTCGTTGGCGCGGTCGATCGCGTCCCAATCGGCAGTGAGCCCGTGGTGATCGAAGTACGCCCTGAGCGCCGGCAGCAGGCTGCCGCGATCGACGGTAATCGGCGCCGGCTCCGGCAAGTCGCCCGCGAAGCGGCTGTAGTCGGCACGGACACGCCGATAGAGCAGGCCGTCCTGCTCCAGCTCGCGCGCGATGGCGAAGCGGCAGACGCCGGTGAGTGTGATCAGGAAGCGGTTGTCCGGCGTCTCGGAGAACGAGGCGATGCGTCCGACGCAGCCCACCGGATAGACCTCCGGCGCATCGAGCTTCGCCTGCGGGTCGGCTGGCTGGATCATGCCGATCATCCGGTGCGAGGCCATCGCGTCCTGGGTCATCTCCAGGTAGCGGGGCTCGAAGATGTTGAGCGGCAGCCGCCCGCGCGGCAGCAGCAGAACCCCCGGCAGCGGGAAGATCGGGATGACGCGCGGCAGCTCGTCGATGCCGCCCGGTTCGGGCCCGGCGGTCACGGCATGCCTCAGGAGAACAGGATCGACGAGAGCTTGCGGCGGCCTGCCACCGTGAGCGGGTCCGCGTGGCCCAGCGCCTCGAACAGCTTGAGCAGCTGCTGGCGCGCGGCCTGCTCGTTCCACTCCCGATCCCGGCGAATGATCTCGATCAGCTCGTCGATGGCCTGCTCGTTGCGCCCCGCGCCGTGGTAGGCCATAGCGAGGTCGAAGCGCGCCTGGTGGTCGCCGGCGTCCTGTGCAAGCCGCGCCTGCAGCTCGGCCGTGTCGCCATCTGCTTCGCCCGCCTGCTCGGCGAGGGTGAGGGCCGATACCGCGCTCTCCACGTCGGCGTTCTTGAGCGCATCGTCGTCGAGGCCGTCCACCAGCTCGCGCGCCTCCTGGAGATCGCCGGCACCGACGAGGCAGCGCACCAGCCCCGCGATCGCTGCCGCCTCGCCCGGCACCTGGCGCAGGATCTGGCCGTAGATGTTGGACGCGCTGGCGAAGTCCCCGGCATCCAGCGCGTCCTTGGCCTGCTCCAGCGCCTGCTCCAGCGGCGAGGGGCCCATGGGCCCGACCAGCCGTTCCACGAAGCGCTTGATCTGGCTTTCCGGCTGGGCACCCATGAAGCCGTCCACCGGCTGCCCCTTGTCGAAGGCGAACACGGCCGGGATCGACTGGATGCGGAGCTGCTGCGCGATCTCCGGATTCTCGTCGATATTGATCTTGACCAGCGCCACCTTGCCGCCGGCGTCCCTCACCGTCTTCTCTAGGACCGGCGCGAGCTGCTTGCAGGGGCCGCACCAGGGCGCCCAGAAGTCGACGATCACGGGCGTCTGGTGCGACGCCTCGATCACGTCGGCGGCGAAGCTCTGGGTCGTCGCGTCCTTCGGCTGCGCCGCGCCGCCGGCCGACTGGCCAATGAGGGTATCCATACCCGCATGCTCCCGGCTGGAGAGGATTCGGTTGGGCAAGTGTACATGGCAGCTTGCACCGGGCCATGCAAGTGCGCCCCGGAGCCGGTCGAGCTGCGATTCGAGCCCTGTCCTTTGCTCTGACTTGGGGTCGGCCTATTCCGCTGGCGTAACGCGGCGCAGCGTGTCGAGCAGGGCAGGGTCCAGAGGGTCCAAAGACCGACCGGCGATCTCTTCGGCCGCAGCCCAGATCTGCGGCAGGTGCGCCACCATGGCGGAGCGGCCCGCGTGGCTCTTGACCACGTACTGGTTGTTGGCCCAGTCCGACGCAGCGCAGCCATAGTGATCGAGGATACGGTTGATGAGGGTAACGCGGTGCAGGCGACCGAGATAGCGGGCACGTCCGGTCTCGGGCTCGGCCGCGCGCCCGGCGTCGGTGCCGGCCTCGGTCCAGTGCGTGCCGCCGGCCATCATCGTACAGAACGCACACACGGCACCCCTCCCCGAGCGCGCAAAGCCCGTGCCGCCTTTTCATTGGTGCGAACCTAGCGCGGTCTAAGGGCCTAGAGAAGGCGGAAAGATCACAGACTTTTTGGGCCGATCGACATAATCCGATGCCTCCGCTGACACCCGCTCATCGAATTTTCCCGCAAGACCCTTGACAAATACGTAATCCGTATTACATATGAGCCATGGCGATACGGTCGTTTGCCGACAGAGATACGGAGACCGTTTGGCACGATAGGCGAGTGCACCGTTTCCAGAACATTCAGGCCCAGGCCAAGCGCCGGCTGAACGTCTTGAACGCGGCGACAACACTGGATGACCTGCGGAACAACCCCGGTGCGAGGCTTCACAAGCTGCGGGGCGACCGCGCCGGCCAATGGGCCATCGCCATCAACGAGCAGTACCGCGTCGTGTTCGGTTGGAAGGACGGACCCGTAAACGTAGAGATAACGGACTATCACCGATGATCGGACCGATACACCCTGGCGTCACCCTGCGCGAAGACTTCATGGGGCCGCTCGACCTGAGCGCGAACGGCCTCGCGGAGGCTCTCGGCGTCCCCCAAAATCGGATCAGCGATATCGTGCGTGGCCGGCGCGGCGTCACCGCCGACACCGCGCTCAGGCTCGAGCGTGCTTTTGGCGTCTCTGCTGCCTTCTGGCTCAATCTGCAGTCCCACTACGAGCTCGAAGTCGCCAGGCGGGACGACGGGAAGGCGATCGAGACGTCGGTCAGGCGGCTTTCCAGCGCCGCCTGACATGCCCGCCGTCACGACCTGACGAGTTCGGCGAGCAGACCGTAGTGATCCGAGAGCGGCAGCGGCTCTCCGCCGGGGAGCGGCACCACCGGCTCGTCCAAAAGAGTGCGCACAGAGCTGGCCCTCACCCCTCCGCCGCCCGGTCGAACGAAGATGTGGTCTACCCGGCGGGCCGGTCCGGCGGCTCGGCGGCTTCGGTTGAGCGGATTGGCCGGGTCCCAGGTGCCTTGAGGCCGGGCGTCGACCGGCAGACCGGCGGCAACGTCCGCAAAGCCAGCCGCGCCCAGGAGCCGGTCCATCGCGGGGTCTGCGGCCGGGTCGCAGTTGAAGTCGCCGGCGAGCACCACCGTGCCGTCGAAGGGCGCGCCGGCGGCCTCGATCGCCTGGGCGATTTGCGCGCTCCGCCGGTCAGGCGCGCCCAGGCGCCGCTTGCGCCGGTAGGCGCCGCCAGCGGTGGCGTGGAGGTTGACGACGCGAACCCGGCCGAGATCAGGGGTATCCACCGTGCAGGCGAGCATCCCGCGCGGGCCGAAGAGGCCTTCTTCCAGCGTCTGCCGCGCGAATGGCATGCACGAAGCGTCTGTCATCGGATGGCTGGAGAGGGTGAGCAGCCCCGTGCCGTAGAAGCGGCTGTCCTCGGCGATTCCGGCGCTGTGGGGGTAGAGATCGCGAAGCTCAGCCGCCACTCTCACCTTTACGCGCTGCGGCACCAGCTCCTGCAGCAGCACGATATCGGCATCCACGCCGCGCAACGCCGGCGCGAGGTGCGCGGCACGCGCAACCACATGAGGCACGTCCTCGTAGAGCGGGGCGCCGAACAGGCGAATTTCGGTCAGGCCGGTGTTGAAGGTCAGGATGCGCAGCACCGGCGCGCTACGGCCCTGGCTCTGCCCGGATCATGGGCCGAGAGCTGCGGTTGACCAGGAAGAGGCCGGCGAAGAGCAGGCCGACGGCGAGGCCGATCCAGGGGCTCGGCACCTCGCCGAAATAGAGGGCCGCCCAACCCATGCCCGCCAACGGGCCGATGTAGCCGTTGGTCGAGAAGAACACCGGCCCGACCATGCGAATGATCTCCAGCCCGAGCGTGAAAAAGAAGGCCGTGAGTGCGCCCGCCCCGAGCAGAGACCAGGCGCCTGCGGTCATGCCTGCGTCGAACAGCCACCAGCTGTCGGCGGCCGCCATCACCGGCAGCATCAGGATCGCGCCTGCGAACGCGATGCCGCAGGTCAAAGGGATCGGCTGGCTGCCGGCCGGGCGTAGAAACACCACTGTGACGGTGCCGAAGGCGTAGCAGACCGGCGCACAGAAGGCCAAGAGCAGCCATGGCGCCATGTCCGGGTCCGGCAGGCTCGTCCCCGGTGCGAGCATTACCAGGATTCCCACGAGCCCGAGCAGGATGCCCGCGACACGCAGCAGCCGCACGGCCTCAATCTTGAACAGGGTCGAGAGGGCGTAGGTGAGAATCGGCGAGAGCGTCAGCGTGAGCGCCACCGCACCCGCCGGAACCTTCGGCGCGGCCAGTGCGAGCATGGTGTAGGGCAGCACGATGCCGATGAAGCCGAAGATGAAGTAGAAGCGAAGGTAGACGCCGCTCAGGTTCGGGCGCTGCCCCACCACGAGGCCTGCGATCAGGGCGACCGCCCCCGCGGTCACGCCCTGCCAGAAGACGAACGGGAAGACCGGAATGCCTTCGGTAATGGCGATCCGGTTGAGCGAGAAGGTCATGGCGTAGCTGCAGGCGCCGACGAGCAGCATGGCGAGCGGCACCAGGTGCCCTTTGCCTTGTCCGTCGCGGCTCACCGGGGCCGCCAATCACTCAGGGAGGCCGATGGTGAGGCCGCCGTCGATGATGAGCGAAGTCCCGGTGATCCACTTTGCGTCGTCGGACGCGAGGTAGACGAAGCCGTCGGCGATGTCGCGCGTCGTGCCGATGCGGCCGAGCGGCGTGCGACCCGCGCAGCGGGCGAGGGATGCCGCAGGGTCCGGCTGCTCGGCGAGGTAGTCCTCGAACATCGGCGTATCGACGAAGCCGGGGCAGATGCAGTTGGCGCGGATGCCGTGCGGCGCTCCGTCGAGTGCCATGCAGCGCGTAAGCATGATCAGCCCGGCCTTGGAGGCAACGTAGGCCGTATCCTGCCGTACGCCGACGACTCCGGCGATCGAGGCCGTGCTCAGAATCGTTCCCCCACCGGCCTCGGCCAAGTGCGGCCAGAAGGCCTTGGAGACCCGATACGCGCCACTCAGGTTGATGTCGATCTCGCGCTGCCACTCGGCTTCCGAAAGCTCCGCGACGCCGCCCAGGATGGTGACGCCGGCATTGTTCACCAGCACGTCGATCCGGCCCAGCGCCGCAAGCGCCTCCTCGGCGAGCCGCGTCGCCTCGGCCTCGCTGGTGATGTCGACGCCGGCCGAATGCGCGGTTGCGCCTTTCCCGGCAATCTCGGCCGCCACAGCACCCGCGCCCTCCGTATTCAGGTCGGCGCAGACGACCGCCGCGCCTTCCTCGGCGAAGCGGAGCGCGGTCTCGCGGCCGATGCCCGATGCGGCACCGGTGATAACGGCGTTCCTGCCGGAGAGTCTCACTGGGCAGCGGCCCCGCGCCCGCCTACGCGGGCATGGTCTGGTTCCGGCGCTGGGCGCGCTGCATCAGGATCAGGCCGATCACCGCGAACACGCTGAGGCAGATCAGGACGAACAGGCCGAGCGCTGCCACATAGGCCCATTCGAGGTCCTTGAAGGTGAGGTCGAGGATGTAGACGGAGATCGACTTGGTGGCCACGCCCGGCCCGCCGCCGGTCATCACGTAGAGGACGTCGAAGATCTTGATGCACTCGATGGTGCGGATGACCAGCGCGATGATCATCACCATCTTCATGCGCGGCAGCACGATGCGCCAGAAGCGCTGCCACGCGTTCGCGCCCAGCAGCGTCGCCGCCTTCATCTGATCCTCGGGCACGCCCACCATCCCTGCGAGCAGGATGAGGAACATCAGCGGCGTCCACTGCCAGATGTCGGCGATCATCACTGAGATCATCGCCAGCGTGCCGTCGGCCAGCCACAGAATCTCGACCTCCGTCCCAGCAATCCGGCTGAGCAGATCGTTGATGGGGCCGGTGCTCTGAAACAGCATGAAGAACATGTAGCCGGCGACCGCGGGCACGATCATCATCGGCATCAGCATGATCGAGTAGAAGAGCCGCTTGCCCACGAACTTCTCGGCAAACAGGATCGCGAGCCCCAGGCCCAGCAGGAACTCGATTGGCACGCAGACCGCAACGATCAGGAAGGTGCGCCCGATCGAGCCCCAGAGCTTGGAATCGTCGAAGAGGTCGCCGTAGTTGCCGAAGAGGTTGGCGCTCTCGTAGGCCATGTACCAGGGCGTGCCGTCGAGCGGCCCCCACCAGGTGAAGCTCACGTAGAGCTGCATCACCAGCGGGAAGGCGACGATGAAGAGCAGCAGAAGCTGGGCCGGCAGTGTCAGGTAAAGCCCGAGCACCTTTCCCTGGCGCTCCAGCGGCGTGAGCACGGGCCGCCCGGTCTGCGCTGCAGCCTTGCTCATTGCTTCAGCGCCCCGAAGGTGAGGCCGCGCACCAGGTACTTCTGGATCGCGATGCCGAAGACCACCGGCGGCACCACGGCGATGAGGCCGAGCGCCGCCTTGGCGCCGTACATCTGACCCGTCATCGCCGAGGACAGCGAGTTCATGTAGACCGGGATCGTCACCCACTCCTTGCGGGTCAGCAGCAGGGCGATGACGTAGTCGCTCCAGTTGAGGATGAAGACGAAGAGCGTGGTGCTGGCCAGCGCCGCCTTCACCATCGGCAGCGTGATCTTCCAGAACACGCGGAACCAGCTACAGCCCTCGACAAGCGCGGCCTCCTCGATTTCCCGCGGCACTTCATCGAAGAAGGTCTTCATCAGCCAGAAGGCGAAGGGCAGCGTGACGATGCCGTAGATGAGCGAGAGACCCCACCAGGAATCCATCGCGCCGATGAAGGCCCACATGATCATCACCGGGATCATCACCGCGAGCGGCGGGAAGAG
>JAPPKP010000116.1:0-6693 GCA_028819955.1 Rhodospirillaceae bacterium
TCACGATCTCGGCGGCGGCAGTGCTCATGGTGCGGTGTCCCTTCGGTCGGCGGATCGGTCGCAGAATTGCGGAGGAAGGCCGGCAGTATCGCCGATGCGCCGCCGGCCCGGCAAGGCGCGGTCAGGTGCAAATGCGTTCCAAGAGCCCGCTACCAGGCGGTCCAGCCCCCGTCGACCACCAGGTTCGCGCCGTGCACCGAATCGGAGTCGGATGACGCGAGAAACACGGCGGCGCCGACGACATCCGACGGGTCGAGAAAGTGAACGCCTGTCGGGGTCAGCGCGTCCACACGCTCCTTGAGCGCCGTCTGCGCGCGAAAGGCCTCGGTCATGTCGGTCCTGACCCCGCCCGGCGCCAGCGAGTTGACGTTGATGCCGTGGCCCGCGAGCTCCAGGCACAGGGCCTTGGTCAGGTTGAGCTGCCCGGCCTTCGTGACGCAGTAGATGCTGCACTCCGCGGCGCCGACGAGGCCGAACGTGGACGTGATGTTGACGATCTTGCCGGATTTCCTGGCCTTCATCGTCGGCACCACCGCCTTGGTCATGAAGAAGGTGCCCTTGAGGTTGAGGTCGACCTGGGCGTTCCATTGCTCCTCGGTGGCCTCTTCGATCGGCGCGCGGAGGTAGACGCCGGCGTTGTTCACGAGGATGTCGACGGTTCCGAAGGCGTCGATGACCGCACCGGCCAGCCGCTCGCACGCGGCGCTCCGCGAGAGATCGGCTGTGAACGCCTTGGCCTCTCCCCCGGCCGCCTCGATCTCGCCCACGACCGCCTGCGCGCTCTCCAGCCGCGTGTTGGCGACGATGGCGAGCCGAGCGCCCTCCGCAGCATAGCCCCGCGCAATGCTCGCGCCGATGCCGCGCGAGCTTCCCGTCACGATGGCGACCTTGCCGGCGAGCTTCATGGCACGGCCTCTGTTCCAAGACTTGCGGACACGCTGAACGGCACAGCCGGCGCTCAAACCCTGGGCATCACCTCACGCGCGTAGGCCTCGGTCGTCGCGCGGATGTCGGCATCGCTGTATCCCAGATAGTAAATGCAGATCTGGGTCACGCCGAGCGCGCCCAACCGGCGAATTTTCTCCGCACAGCTCTCCGGGGTGCCGACGATCGTGTAGCTCTCCGCGAGGTCGTCGGAGATGTAGCCCGCGTGCTCGGCGCCCGTCTGCGTATGCTCCCGATAATCGTACTGGGCCTTGTCCTCGACGCAGCGGAGAAAGCTCGCTGGCAGCGACGACCTGGGGTGAAACCGCAGCATGTCCGTCACGTGGTTGGCCACGTAGGACGGGAACGGACGGACCCGATCGCAGGCATCGTGCAGGTCGTCCGAGACCCACGACGGCGTGCAGACGACGATGTCGATCTCGCTCAGCGCGCGCCCGGCGTCGGCTGCGCCCTGCCGGACGAAGCCGATGTGCCATTCCACCGTCTCCAGATCGGCAATCTGGAGAAACACGCCGTCGGCGACCCGGCCGGCCCAGCGGAGCACCTTCGGTCCGTAGCCCGCCACGTAGAGCGGGATGCGCGTGCGGGGCGCCCATTCCAGCGAGAGCGTCACGGTCTCGGCAGCCTGGGCGTACCAGTCCTCGTCCGAGGGCTGGGTTGCCGCGTACGTGACCTCCTCGCCGTTCGTCAGCCGGTGGATCAGAAGCGACGCCTCCTCGAACTCCTTGAGGCGCGCCGGGCGCTCGCCCAGGCGCCGCACCGCACTGTCGCCCCGGCCCAAACCGAGGAGCATTCGGCCCCCGCTCAGCTCCTGCAGCGCCGCGTGCAGGCTCGCCAGCACGGTCGGGTTGCGCGTCACCGGATTGGTGACGCAGGCGCCGACCTTGGCCGCGGTCGTGTTGTGCATGAGCACCGTGAGGTAGGGGCTCATCTCGCGCCAGTTGATCGGCGAATCCGGCACGTACACGTACTCGAACCCGTGATCTTCGACGAAGCGCGCCTGCTCGCCGACAGCGGGACCGGTATCGAACTGAGCGCCAAGTGAAACCATGACATCCTCCTTCAGTGAAAATGCCGTCAGCCGACCCCGCCGGGCCGGCGAGGAACCCAACACCCGAACCGCCCTTGCATGCTGAAGGTTTCGACTGAAAAGGGCTATCCCGGATTTCTCGCCATCGTCACGGCCTCCGCGGCCGCCGGCGGTGTCGGGCGCAGTCTTCTCCATGGTAGGGTGGGCCATGCGCGACCGGGGAGGGGCGCGGGGCACGCGCCTCGCCCGTCGGACCTTCTGCGCCGCCGGGGCGGCGTCTCTCTTCGGCCTTGCGGCCTTACCCGTCACCGCAGGCGCCGGGACCTTCCAGGAGGATACGGAGCGCCGCGTGCCGATACGCAATCTGTGGACGGACGAGCGGCGGGATCTGGTCTACTGGCGCGACGGCACCTACGACCGCCACGCGCTCGAGGCCTACAGCTACCTGTTCCGCGACCGGCGCAACGGCGAGGTCGAGCCGATCTTCTACGGCGTGCTCGACCAACTCTTCTTCCTGTGGAAGGCGCTGGAGAGGCCCGCCCGCATCGACCTCGTCTCCGGCTACCGCTCGGCGGGGACCAACGCGTGGCTCCGCGCCACCTCCGGGGGCGTCGCCCGCAACTCGCTGCACACCATCGGCATGGCTGCGGATGTCAGGGTGCCCGGCCTCGCCACCGAGGCGGTGTGGCGCGCGGCGGTCGATCTGCGCCGGGGCGGTGCCGGCCTCTACCGGGCCTCCGACTTCGTCCACCTCGACGTGGGCCCGGTGCGAAGCTGGGTCTTCGGGGAACCGGCACTGCCTCGCCTGGCGGCCTCGGGAGAGGCGCCGCTACCGCCGGATCGTCCAGGCCGCTCTCGCCCGACGGCGCTAGACGATATCCAGCTTCCGCCTGAGCGTCCCGATCATCTCCGCCGTCATGGCGGCTAGGTCGTAGCGCGGCGCCCAGTCCCACTCCTCGCGGGCGGCGCTGTCGTCCATCCAATCCGGCCATGAATCGGCGATCGCCTGCTTCATCGGATCGACCTCGTAGTCGATCGTGAAGCCGGGGACGTGCTTGCGGATCTCGGCGGCAAGCTCCTCCGGCGTGAAGCTCATGGCGGTCACGTTGAAGGCGTTGCGGTGGCGAAGTCTGCTCGGATCGGCCTCCATCAGGCCGATGATCGCGGCCACCGCGTCCGGCATGTACATCATGTCGAGGCGGGAATCGGGGCGCAGGAAGCAGCTGAAGCGGCCCTCGCGCAGTGCCTCGTAGAAGATGTGCACCGCATAATCCGTGGTACCGCCGCCCGGCAGCGCCACGTGGGAGATCAGGCCCGGCAGCCTGAGCCCCCGCGTGTCGAGCCCGAAGCGCGCGTGGTAGTAGTCGCCGAGCAGCTCGCCCGCGACCTTGGAGACGCCGTAGATGGTGTTCGGCCGCTGGATCGTGTCCTGCGGCGTGTTTTGCAGCGGCGTGCTCGGCCCGAAGGCGCCGATGGAGCTCGGGAAGAACACCGCGCACCCGTTCCGGCGCGCCACCTCCAGCGCGTTGGCGTAGCCGCCGAGGTTGAGCGCCCAGGCCTCCTCCGGCTTCTCTTCGCCGAGCACCGAGAGAAATGCCGGCATGTGGTAGATGGTGCCGATCTCGTGCTTCTCGACCGCCGCGGCGATATCGCCCGGCTTGGTGCAGTCGACGATCTCGAACGGCCCGCCGTCGACCACCGCCCCCACGTCCCGCCGCCGCCAGCCGGAGGCGATGACGTTGTCCGCGCCGTGGCGCTGCCTCAGCTCCGGCACCAGCTCGACGCCGATCTGCCCGAGTGCGCCGGTGACGAGAATCTTGCGCATGGCCCGAGGCTAAGGGCTCGCGGACTGCCGGTCCAGCCCGTTGCCAACCCTAGTAGAAGCGGTCGAAGAAGATGCGCTCGGGCCGGGCCTTGCGGCTGCGCATGACCGGCCTCAGCATTGCGTCGATCAGGCCCGGCGGCCCGGCCATGTAGAAATCGCAGTCGTCGAGGTCTTCCATCGCCGCCAGCGCGACATCGCCGACGAGGCCCGTGACCGCACCCGGCGCGCCGCCATCGCGGACGGCCAGCGTGAGCGAGAAGCGATCGTGCGTAGCTTCGAGCGCCTGCATCTCGTCCACCATGAAGAGCTCCTCGGCCGTGTTCGCGCCGAAGAAGAGCCGGATGCCGGGCGTGTCGGGCCGGGCGAGCGCGCCCTCGATCACCGAGAGTATCGGGGCGAGCCCGGAGCCGCCGGCGACGCAGACGATCTCCCGCTCCAGTGGGATACGCAGGTAGGCCCGGCCGTAAGGCCCCTCCAGACTCACCGTGTCGCCGATGGCGAGCTCGTCGAAGAGATAGCGGGATGCATGGCCGCCTGGCTTCTCCTTGACGACGAACACCAACGTCTCGGCCTCGGTGTTGGCCATGGAGAAGGCACGGCGCTCCCCGCCCGGCACCTGCAGCAGCACGTACTGCCCGGGCAGGAAGGGCACGGGCTGCGCCGGCCGGCAGCCGAACGCGATGACGCTCGGTATCGGCCGCTCCAGCGTCTCGACCGTCGCCGTGATTGCCGCCGGCGCAGGCTCCTCCCGCGCGCCCTCCACTGGACCGAGGCGCACCTGAACCGTGCAGTCGCCCGTGGGCAGCGCCTGGCAGCAGAGGATGCGGTCGCCCTTGCGCCGGTCGCGCTCGCTCAGCCCGGTCGCGTCGGCCCAGATGTGATCCACCGCGCCCTCGATCAGCCGCCCCTTGCACGAGCTGCAGCTTCCGCTCGCGCACTCGTAGGGCATGGCGAGGCCCGCCGCGAGCCCGGCACGCAGGATGGTCTCGCCGGGCTCGCAGGTGAAGCTGTCGCCGGAGGGCTCCAGCCTGATCGTCGCGGGCTCGGTCATGGGTCAGCCCCCTGCCGGAGCGTCGAGCGCCTGCGCCGGCAGGTGCGCCCGATACCACGCCAGCGTCGCCGCCATGACCTCGCCGAAGGCGGGCTCGGCATAGACGTCGTAGTGGCCGTAACCCTTGAGCACGATGAGCTTCTTGGGCTCGCCGGCGCGGTTGTAGAGGGACTGCGATTCCTCCGGCGGCACCAGCCGGTCGTCCTCGGTGGTGATGAGGAGGAGGGGGCGCGGCGCGATCTTGTCCACCACCCAGTCGGCGTGGAAGGAGAGCGTCTCGTCAATGAAGGAGGCCGGCACGGTGGAGACCGCGTCGGGGTTGCTCGCCCGCGCCGCGGCCGAGAGCGCGGCCGACGCCCGGTCCTGCATCAAGACTTCGTCGCGCTCGGCGGGCGCGGACTCGCCACCGACAACGGCTTGCTCCCGATCCTCGCGCGCCCGCTCCAGCAGGTCGTGCCACTCGTCGGGCCGGCGCACGCTCCGCATCCAGCGCCTCCCGTCGCCGACGCCTACCACGCTCACCACGCAGCGCACCCGCTCGTCGAGCGCGGCCGCCCAGATCGCGGTCGCGCCGCCGTAGCTGGTGCCGTAGAGGCCGAGACGGGTGCCGTCGACTCCCGGCCGGGTTTCCAGGAAGGTGAGCGCGGCCTGAACGTCCGCCACGCGGCTGAAGGGTGCAAGCCTGGCGCGCGGCCCTTCGCTCGCGCCCCAGCCCTTGTAGTCGAAGGTGAGCACCACGTAGCCCGCTTCGGTCAGCACCCGCGCGTTGTCGGGCAGATAGAGGCTCTTCACGCCGGTGTAGCCGTGGCAGAGCACGATACCCGCGCGCAGCTCGCCCGCGCCCGCGCCCTTGGGCCGATAGAGATCGCCCTCGAGCCGCACGCCCTCGCTGTAGAAGCTCACGCTTTCGCAGGTCATGGTGGGTGCCTGATGTCACGCCATCGCGGCGATGTCCACGAAAACCTGCCGGAACAGATGGTGATATCGTTGCCGGCGACGCCGTGGGCGGCGCGTCGTGCCTGCTCGCGGCTCAGATGGTCAAGGGGAGCGCGATGACGGAGCCTGGACTATTTCCGCACCTGTTCACGCCGGCGCGCCTGCGCGGGCACACGCTCCGCTGCCGCATCGTCTTCGGCGCGCACACCGCGAACATGGCGGAGGGCGGGCTGCCGGCCGTGCGCCACTTTGGCTACTACCGGGAGCGCGCGCGGGGCGGCGCCGGGATGATCGTGGTCGAGCCCACCCCGCCGCATCCGACCGCCATCCTCACGCGCGGCAACTTCATGGCCGACGACGCGGTCATTCCTCACTTCCGCAGGATTACCGACGAGTGCCACAGCCACGGCACCGTCATGTGCCATCAGATCTATCACGTCGGCGCCCACGGCGATCAGGACAACTCCTGGTCGCCCTACTGGTCTCCCTCCGGCCAGGTCAGCCACCACGACCCCTGGGGCAGCCACGCTATGAGCGAGCCGGAGATTCGCGAGCTCATCCAGGCCTTCATCGACCAGGCGGTGCGCGACCGGAAGGGCGGCTTCGACGGGGTCGACCTCTTCGCCGGCTATTCCTGCCTGATCGACCAGTTCTGGTCGCCGCTCACCAACCGGCGGGACGATGCATGGGGCGGCAGCCTGGAGAACCGGCTGCGCTTCGTGACCGAGATCGCGGACGGCATCCGCAAGGCCTGCGGGCCGGACTTCATCGTCGGCATGACCGTCTCCGGCGCGGAGCCCTACCCCGGCGGCCTCACCATGGCCGACAAGCAGGAGATCTTCGCCTGGCTCGACGAGCGCGGCCTCGCGGACTACTTCTCCTGCGGCACCGGCAGCTACATCAACA